>JAKOMY010000104.1 GCA_022702225.1 Microbacteriaceae bacterium
TCGTCCGAGCCGCGGCAGCTCCGCCGGGCGATGAGCGCTCGGCACCTCGTCATGATCGCTCTCGGCGGTGTCATCGGGTCGGGGCTGTTCCTCAGCTCGGGATACACGATCGCGCAGGCGGGTCCGCTGGGCGCCGTGCTCGCGTACCTGCTCGGCGCGTTCGTCGTGTGGCTGGTCATGGTGTGCCTGGGTGAGCTCGCGGTGACCTATCCCGTCTCGGGCTCGATCCACATCTACGCGGCCCGCACCATGGGACCCGCGACCGGCTTCGCCACGGCATGGCTGTACTGGTTGTGCTGGGTGGTCGCTCTCGGCTCGGAGTTCACGGCATCCGGGATCCTCATGCAGCGATGGTTCCCGAACGTCGACGTGTGGGTGTGGTGCGTCGTCTTCGCCGCCATCCTGTTCACCCTCAACGCGATCTCGGCCCGCGTGTTCGGCGAGACGGAGTTCTGGTTCGCCCTCGTCAAGGTGCTCGCGATCGTGGCGCTCATCGTCCTCGGCGGCATGGCGATCTTCGGCTTCACCCCGCTGTCGTCCGAGCCGCACGAGGCGGTGCTGCTGAGCAACTTCGTCACGCCCGAGGGGCTGCTGCCCGCCGGTCTCGGCGGGGTGCTCATCACCTCGCTCGCGGTGTTCTACGCCTTCAGCGGCGCCGAGATCGTCGGAGTCGCGGCGGGGGAGACCAAGGATCCGGCCCGCAACATCCCCCGGGCCCTGCGTTCGACCGTGCTGCGCTTGCTCGTGCTGTTCGTCGGCTCGATCGTCGTCATCGCCGCGCTCCTTCCGTACGACAAGGCGGGAGTGAGCGAGAGCCCGTTCGTCGAGGTCTTCGACATCGTGGGCGTGCCCTACGCCGCCGACATCATGAACTTCGTCGTCATCACCGCCCTGCTCTCGGTCGGCAACAGCGGGCTGTACTCGTGCGCGCGCATGCTGTTCTCCCTCGCCGAGGAGGGGTACGCGCCGCGCGCCTTCACGAAGCTCACGCGCCGTGGCATCCCGATGGTGGCGCTGCTGGTCAGCCTCGCGATCGGACTGGTGTCGCTCGTGACGAGCGTCGTCGCCGCCGAGACGGTGTACATCGTGCTCGTCTCGATCGCCGGCTTCGCGGCGGTGGCGGTGTGGATGGCGATCGTCGCCGCGCAGTTCTTCCACCGGCGCCAGTTCCTGCGCGAGGGCGGCGACCTGTCGACCCTCGCCTACCGCACGCCGATGTACCCGCTGGTGCCGATCCTCGCGTTCGTGCTGCTCACCGCGTCGATCGTGGCGATCGCATTCGACCCGAACCAGGTCGCGGCGCTGTACTTCGGCATCCCGTTCGTGGGCCTGTGCTACCTGTTCTTCTGGCTGCGGTACGGACGCAAGGGCCTCACCCCCACGCGCCGCGACGAAGAGGCGCCCCTCGCCTGAGTCGAGACGGGCTGTACGCGGCGTCTAGTCCGCCCACTCCCGAGCGCCGGAATGGCGGATGCCGGGACCCCGCCGCCCGCAGTAGCGTCGCCGCAACACCGAGCACGCGGGAGGGCCCATGGAAACCGTCGATACCGTCGTGGTCGGGGCGGGGGTGTCGGGGCTCGCCGCCGCTCGCCTGATCGCGCGGGGTGGACGCCGGGTCGTCGTGCTCGAGGCCCGCGACCGCGTGGGCGGACGCGTCTTCACCGACCGCTCCGGCGGGCACGTCACCGACCGCGGCGCCTCGTGGATCCACGGCATCGTCGACAGCCCGGTCGCCGAGGCCGCCCGAGCCTTCGGCATGCCGATGGTCGAGTTCACCGTCGGCGGGTACCAGCCCGATTCCCGGCCCCTCGCCTACTTCGACGCCCGCGGAAAACGACTCGGCTCCGACGCGGTGCGGCAGTACGCCGCCGATATCCGCGCGCTCAACGCGACGCTGATCGAGGTCATCGGCCGGGCGGAGCCCGAGGCGACCTATGCCGAGGCGGTCGAGCGGGCTCTCGCCGCGCAGGACTGGGCGGACGAACGCAAAGAACGCGTGCGCGAGTACAACGACCGCCGGGCCCAGGAGCAGTACGGCGTCGGCATGAGCGAGCTCGGTGCGCACGGCCTCGACGACGACACCGTCAACGGCGACGAAGTGGTCTTTCCCCGCGGCTACGACGAACTCGCGACCCATCTCGCCGCGGGCCTCGACGTGCGCCTCGAGCACGTCGTGTCGCGCGTCCAGCGTTCGAGCGCCGGCGTCGTGGTCGAGACGGATCGCGGAGCCTTCTCGGCGCGCGAGGTGGTCGTGACGGTCCCGGTCGGAGTCCTTCACGCGGGCGATCTGTCGATCGAGCCCCCTCTCCCCGGAGCGCATCGGCGAGCCCTCGGGCTGCTTCGCATGAACGCGTTCGAGAAGATCGTCCTGCGTTTCGCCGAGCGGTTCTGGGACGCCGGGGTCTACGGCATCCGTCAGCTCGGCGACGAGGGGGAGTGGTGGCACTCCTGGTACGACCTCGGCCGGCTCCACGACGAGCCCGCTCTGCTGACCTTCGCGGCCGGTCCCGCCGCGGTCGCCACGCGCGCCTGGACCGATGACGAGATCGTCGCCTCGACGATGGTCCAGTTGCGCCGGCTCTACGGCGATGTCGTTCCCGAGCCCGAGAGCGCGGTCGTCACGCGCTGGCAGGACGACCCCTTCTCACGCGGGTCGTATGCGTTCATGCTCCCCGGTTCCGTCGGAGCCGACCACGACGATCTCGCCGAGCCCATCGACGGCGTCCTGCACCTCGCCGGGGAGGCGACCTGGGGCGACGACCCCGCGACGGTCCCCGGCGCGCTGCTCTCGGGGCACCGGGCGGCGCAGAACGTGCTCGGTGCCGAGATCCCCGTCAGCGACCTCTGGGCCGAGGCCGTCAGCGCGGGTCGGGTCCCGTCGCGACCGGGAGCTCGGGGTGGTTCGACCACTGGCTCCACGAGCCCGGGAACAGCCGCGGTTCGAAGCCCGCGAGGCTGAGCGCGACGGCCTGGTGCGCCGCGGTCACCCCCGAGCCGCAGTAAACGCCGACGCTCGCGCCCTCCCGGGCACCGAGCATGCGGAATCGCGACCGCAGGTCGTCGGGCGAGCGGAACCGTCCGTCGTCGCTCACGTTCTCGGTGGTCGGCGCGCTCACCGCTCCCGGGACGTGTCCTGCCCGAGGATCGATCGGCTCGGTCTCCCCGCGGTACCGCTCGCCGGCTCTCGCGTCGAGAAGGAGTCCGTCGACCGCGAATCCGGCGACGTCCTCGAGTGCGAGCGACGGCAGAGCCCCGTAGGAGAGCTCGATGGATCCGGGCGCGGGGGCTTCGGCGTCCCCTTCCTCCAACCGATGGCCCGCATCGGTCCACGCGCGCAGGGCGCCGTCGAGCAGACGCACGTCGGCGAACCCGGCGTAGCGCAGGAGCCACCAGGCCCGGGCGCTCGCCATGTTCTTCGCGTCGTCGTAGACCACGACGGTGTCGCCGGGATCGATTCCCCAGCGGCGGGCCGTCGCCTGCAGGTCGTCGATGGAGGGGAGCGGATGCCGCCCCTCGGTGACGGGAGCGTCATGGTCGGCGAGGTCGTGATTGAGGGCGACGTACTGCGCCCCGGGGATGTGGCCCGAGCGGTAGTCCGGGCGCCCGTCGGGGCGGTCGAGGCGCCACCGCACGTCGAGCAGGCGGACGGGTCCACCGTCGTCGTAGCGGCCGGTGGCCAGGGCGTCGTGCAACTCTTCGGCGGTGGTGAGGATCGCGGCCATGCGTTCAGTCTGCCGTCTCGCCGTCCGTGGCGCCGCTCCGGGTTCGTCCGTCGGCGACCCGGGCCTGCGCCCGGTCGTGACGCGAGGCCACGGGGACGATCGTCGTCGCCTTCGGAAGGCCCATGGGCGGGGTGGCGACGTAGATGGTCTCGGCGCGTTCGACGACGTGCGTCTCGTGCCAGATGCCGACGGCGCCGGGCGCCGAGCGGGCACGCTTGTTGAAGCGCGTCCACGCCGGCCGGTGCTCCTGCGACGGCGCCGACGCGTAGGCATAGAGCTTGTCGAGCGACGACCAGTACTGCACGAGGTAGGGCCCGCGAGAGCCGAGCAGCATCGTGAACCCGAGCAGCCCCGACTCGGGGTCGGTGGCCAGCTCGGTCAGCATCTTGGGCATGTCGCTCATCAGCGGCATCCACTGGTCCGGTCTCCACCACTTGTTGATGGTCATGCCGATGTGGAAGACGACGAGCTCGTCGTCCCACTGATGGGTCATTCGGCCGGGATGAATAGCTGGCATGGCTCGTCCTCACTCGATAGTGTCACTATCCAGTGTTAGATAAAGTGACTATCCAGTCAAGAGGGGGGTGCATGCGGATCTCGGAACTGGCGGAACGCAGCGGAGTGCCCGTCGCCACGATCAAGTACTACCTCCGCGAGAAGGTCCTGCCCGAGGGGGAACGGTCGTCGCCGACGCAGGCGTCGTACGGCGAGGCGCACCTCCGGCGTCTCGGGGTCATCCGCGCCCTGGTCGATGCAGGAGTCGGCATCGCGGGGGTGCGCAGGGTCGTCGCCGTACTCGAAGACCCGCCCGAGAACCCCTACGACCTGCTCGGCGCCGCCAACGCCGCAGTCACGCCGGCCTTTCCGGAGGGCATGGATCTCCGCGAGGCGAACGCGCTGCTGACGCGGATGGGGGGATCGCCGCAAGCGTGTTTCCCCGACCAGGTCGCGGCCGTCGCCCACGCGCTCTCCGCTCTCGAGCGAGCGGGCTTCACGGTGCCGCCGTCCGTCATGGATGCCTACCTCGAGCACCTGTCTGCCCTCGCCGAGGCCGAATTGGCCGCAACTCCCGACACCTCGCTCGAGGATGCCGTGCGTTATGTCGTGCTGGGAACGGCGCTCGTCGAGCCACTCATCCTCGCCCTGCGGCGCGCGGCCGAGCAGATCGCGGCCTCGCGACGCTTCGGGGCGCCAGGGGACTAGGCGCGGGCCGGGATCGAGCGCCGCGCCGGCGTTGTACGGTCGAGGGATGCCCGTCACCGTGCACCGTTCGCCCGTCGCCGACATCGCCCCGCTGACGCTCTACCGCATCCTGTGGATGCGTGTGGCTGTCTTCGTCGTCGAGCAGGAGGCCGCGTACCCCGAGATCGACGGGCGCGACATCGAGCCCGGTGCGGAGCTGTTCTGGGCGGCGGACGGCGACGACGTCCTCGCCACGCTCCGCGTGCTCCGCGAGCCCGCCAATACACGCATCGGACGCGTCGCCACCGCTCCCGAAGCTCGAGGCCGCGGCATCGCCGCCGACCTCATGCGCGCGGCGATCGAACTCCTGGATGCCGAGGCCCCCGGCATCCCGATCCTGCTCGATGCCCAGGCCCACCTCGCATCCTGGTACGGGAGGTTCGGTTTCGTCGTCTCGGGAGCGCCCTTCGCCGAGGACGGGATCCCGCACGTGCCCATGCGGCGCACGCACCTCGCCACCGAGCGCCTGGTCCTGCGGGAGTGGACGCGCTCCGACGACGATCGAGCCTTCCTCTTCGACATGTACCGCCGGACCGAGGTGCGGCAGTACCTCGGCAACGGTCGGGTCATGGCGGATCCGGTCGAAGTCGACGGCCTGCTCGACCGCTGGCAAGGGCTCGGCGAGGGGATCCTCGGGGTGCGGGCCGCGAGACCGCCGGCGGTGAGCGGGTGGGCTCGGTGCTGCTGAAGCGCATTCCGTGGTCGAAGACCGTCGCGGGCGGTCGCGACGAGGAGATCGAGATCGGCTGGCACCTCCATCCCGATGCGTGGCGACACGGGTACGCGACCGAGTCGGCAGGCGCGGTGCTCTCCCTGGCTCATCGGCACGGGATCGATCGGGTCATCGCGGTGACCAACCCGGCGAACACCGCCTCCGGCGGCGTGGCCGAGCGCATCGGCATGGGCGCCGAGGGCGTGACGCGGGACTACTACGACGCGACGTGCAAGCTCTACGTCTCGGACGTGCGCGTGTAGGGTCGTCCTCCCGCCGGTCGAGAAGCAGGCCTCGAGTGGCCCGAAGACCTCGCCGACGCTCGACGACGTCGTCGGGACTCCCCATCGAGGACCGTATCCGCCGGCGGTGTCCTACCGGTGAGACCTCAGAGCTGGATGCCGTTGTCTTCGTCGTTCACGCCGACATTGCGGCCGCGACTCGATTCGTAGGCGATCAGCCACCCGACCGACACCGCGGCGGCGATGACGATGCCGAGCCAGACGTTCTGCCAGACCAGGCCGAACAGCACGCCCAGACCGAGCAGCAGCAGACTCCCGAGCACCCAATAGGTGCGTCCGCGCGGCCAGCCCGTTCCTGTCTGCATCATGCGCCCCAGCCTAGGGGAGGGCTTCGTCGCCCTCTCCGACGGTGCCCATGCAGACGCGATCCTGAGGCGATCGACCAGAGTCACCGGCGCGGTGGACGGCGACCTCAACGGTCGCGGTGGTCTTCGGGATGAAGGCGCGGGCCGCGGCGCGGCTCGAGCGCCGAGCCGGCGTAGATGAGACGGATGACGCGCTGACGGTGCCCCGCAAAGGGTTCGAGCAACTCGAGCATGCCATCGTCGTCGGTGCGGTGCCCCGTGAGGGCGAAACCCACCTGGTGCGCGAGATGGTAGTCGCCGACGCTCACGGCATCCGGATCGCCGAAAGCGCGGATCCGCGTCTCGGCACTCGTCCAGATGCCCACCCCGCGCAGGCTGATGAAGACGCGGTCGCGGGCCTCGCCGTCGGAGGCCGCGCTCGCCGCGCGCACGATCGAGGCGCCCCGACGCGACGTCTCGACGATGGTGCGGGACTGCGGCGGCTCGAGACCGGCGCGATGCCACGCCCACGAGGGGACGAGTCGCCAGCCGTCGATGTCGGGCGGGGCGAACATGGGGCGCGGGGTCGGCCCGGGGGCGCGCTCGCCGTACCAGGTGACGATGCTCCGCCAGGCGGAGAAGGCCTGCAGGCTCGTGACCTTCTGCTCCATGATCGCGCTGACGAGCGCGTCGAAGACGAGATCGGTCCGGCCGATGCGCAGATCGGGGTGCCGGCGATGCCACTCGGAGACGGACGGATGCCGCGACGCGTCGAACCCGTCGGGATCGTCGTCGCGGCCGCACAGGGCGGGCAGCTGGTCGAGAGCCCACTCGGATCCCGCTCCCCACGCGGCGGCGCGAACGGTGCCGTTCGCCGTCTGTCGCAGGGCGACGGTCGCGACTCCCATCGGGGTGCGGCTGGCCCTCCAGACGATGCCTCCTGCCGAGAGGGGAAGCGATGCGGCGAAAGTGGGGTCGTTGCGTCCGTGACGCTGTGCGAGGACGGCACGGCCCACATCCGTGGGTACTGCCGGCCGGTACTCCGACTCGATCGGCTTCTCGACCGGGCCGCCGAGCTCGCGCGACGCGTGCCGCGTGCGCACCCCGGTCGATCTCATGCCGTCACCCTACGTCGCCCCACCGACATCGCGGCATCCGGGCGACCGGTCGAGCCGTCGCTCAGAAGCGGTCGGGCGAAGGCGTTCCGTGGCCGTAGCGGATCGACACGTCGGCGTGACGGTCGAAGCGGTACCCGACGCCGCGCACGGTGCGCACGATGTCCTCGTACACGCCGAGCTTGGCGCGCAGACGCCGCACGTGCACGTCGATGGTGCGCTCGCCCGGGGCGTCGTCGTCGGTCGAGCCCTCCCACAGCGAGGCCACGAGCTCGGTGCGCTCGATCGTGCGGCCCTCGCGGAGCACGAGGTACTGCAGCAGCTCGAACTCCTTGAACGTGAAGGCGGCAGACTCGCCGTCGATGAGCACGCGCTTGCGCGAGATGTCGACCACGACGCCGCCGGGCGCGCGATCCTCCTCGGCGGGCTCGTCCTTCGTGCGGGCGACAGCGGACGGCTCGTGCAGCGCGAGGCGCACGACGTCGACATCGCGGCCGCCCGAGCCGACGGGGGCGAGGGCGACCGTGGCGTAGGTCTCGGCGGCGGGGGCCAGCTCGCCGAGAGTGCGACGCAGGGCCTCGACGAGGGTTCCGAGGCTGACGCCCGCGGCGGCGGCCTTCGCCTCGTCGATGCCGACGTACAGAGCGAATCCGCGCGGGGCGGTCGTCGCGGGAGCGGCGGGGCGCGGGGCGGGTGCTGCCGGGCTGGCCGCGGCCGGGGTTGCGGCGCGGGCGGCGAGGGGGCGGATGGCGGCGGGGCGGTCGAGAACAGCGGAGATCGACATGAGGAGAAAGTCCTTGAGAGTGTGAACCCGGGCGTCAGACACAGCGGGGTTCGACGGGAGGTAGAGGCCGAGGGGCCGGAGCGCGGTGACCGGAGTGCGCGTGATCGACGCGGACGTCAGGAGACCGGGGGATGACGTCGGTGTTCAGAAACCGAGGTGATCCGGGCGAGGGTCGCTGTTAGCGGCACATTCGACAACACATCGCAACGCGGCCGGGCATCATCATGCCGGCAGTCCTGTTCGCCTCCCGGGCGGACAGAGAACGCGCGTTGAGAGTCATGGGGGGATTATGACGCAGGACGTCGGACTTCGTCAAATCGCACGAGGTGCTCGAGTATGGAGCATCCTGCTCAGATCGGATGGCTTCCAGAGGCCTCGGACCGTGCAATCTGCGCTAACGGAGCCAGGGGGTCGTCATCGGCGTAGCCTCTCGACCATGGCCGATCTGCTTTTCGCCGACGATAAGACCGCGTCCCGCTACACCCTGCACAACGGGGACGACCTCGTCTCCGTGCTCGACTACCGCGACGACGGACGCACCGTCGCTCTCACGCGCGCGTTCACCATCCCCACCTTCCGCGGCCACGGGTACGCGGCCGTGATCACGGAGCGGGCGGTCGATGCGATCGAGGCGGCGGGCGACCGTGAGATCCTGCCCGTCTGCTGGTACGTGGGGGAGTGGTTCGAGTCGCACCCCGAGCGCGCGGGCCTGCTGCACCAGCGCCCCGCGGGCTGAATCCGGCGCCTACGCAGCCCGTACGCGGTCGTCAACCCCTGCCCGGTCGGATGCCGGTGAGACGAAGCTGTATCCGGAGAAAGGGGAAGTCATGACAGACGACCGCGACCTACCCGAGGGCGTCATCGACGCCGACCCCGCCGGTGGCTGGGAGAGCGGCGCCGTCGCAGACGGCGAGACCGCAGAACAGAACGAGCACGCGAAGGGCTCGCCGCGACTGAACGACGCGGAGCCCTCGGACCCCATCGAGGGGGATGCCGCCAGCCAGGGCATCGACCCCGATCTGAGCACGGAGGACTGACATGTCGGATGACACCCGGGCGCCCCAGCCCAGCAGCGGCCCCGACGGCGGCGCCGACGCGGCGGACTCGGTGGGCGGCGCTGTCCACCAGGACCGCAAGCTCTCGCACCCCGATGAGCAGTCGGAACCGGCGATGGACATGCATGCGACCGACGACACCGCCCGTATCCAGGGCGTCGTCGTGCAGACGCGTGCCGACGTCGGAGACAAGAGCGAGGAGCGGATCGCCGACGTGCTGCGCCAGCGCTTCCTCGACATCGGTCTCGACCTGGGCGACGACCGTATCCGGGCCCTGGCCGCCGAGGTCGCCGGCTCCTGATCCAGCGGTAGCGCCTCGCCCCGGGAACACCCGGCGGCGAGGCGTTTTCGCGTCTGCGGGGAGAGTGGTCGGGCGTTTGCTGCGAGCCGATGTCGGAGGGGCGACGTACCGTGTCTGCATGCGGATCCTGCACACCTCCGACTGGCACATCGGGCGCTCCTTCCACGGGCACTCGACGCTCGACGCACTGGGCAGCGTCCTCGAAGCCCTCGTCACGCAGGTCCGCGAGCACGCGGTCGACGTGGTGATCGTCGCGGGCGATGTCTTCGACTCCGCCGCCCCCTCCGCGGCCTGCTACCCGGTACTCTCGTCCACCTTGGCGGCGCTCGCCGATGCCGGCGCACGGGTCGTCGTCACGAGCGGCAACCACGATTCCGCCGCCCGCCTCGGTTTCCAGTCCGCTCTCCTTCGGGAGGAGATCACGGTCGTCACCGATCCCCGTTCCGTCGGCACCCCGGTGACCATCGACGACGAGCACGGTCCCGTGCATATCTACGGCATCCCGTACCTCGAGCCCGCCATCGTGCGCCACCTCTGGGACGGCGTCGAGCTACGCAGCCAGGCGCAGACGATGCAGCACGCACTCGACCTCGTCCGCGCCGACCTCGGCGAACGCGGCGGGCGTTCGGTGGTCGCGGCGCACTGCTTCGCCGCGGGGGTCGATGCCACCCCGGGAGTCGAACGAGAGATCCGACAGGGCGGCCTCGACGTCGTCCCGCTCCCCGCGTTCGACGGGCCCGACTACGTCGCCCTCGGCCACATCCACGGTCGTCAGCAGTTGTCCGATCGCGTCCGTTACGCCGGTGCCCCGGTGCACTACAGCTTCGGCGAGGCAGGAAAACCCCGTGGTTCGTGGCTCGTCGACCTCGACGCCGAGGGGCTGGCCGACGTGACCTGGCTCGATCTGCCGGTGCCCCGTCCGCTCGTGACGCTTCGCGCCCGCCTCGACGAGCTGCTCACCGACGAGCGCTTCGCCGGCCACGACGAGCACTGGGTGCGCGCCGAGTACACCGATTCCACGCCTCAGCCCGATCCGATGCGGCGACTGCAGTCGCGCTTCCCCTGGTGCGCGACGGTGGTCCATCTGCCCGCCGAGACGCAAGCCGACGACGGCGCCGGGTACGCGCGACGTGTGCGCGCCGCACGCGACGACGCGGAGATCGTCGAGACGTTCCTCGCTCACGTCCGTGAAGGAGAGGGGGCGTCCGAAGCCGAACGTGCGCTCATCCGCGACGTGCTCGACGCGCGGTCCGTCGCGGAGGCGAACGCATGAAGCTCCACAGCCTCGTCCTCGAAGGGTTCGGTCCCTTCCTCGAGGCGCAGACGGTCGACTTCGACGCGTTCACGCCAGACGGCATCTTCCTCATCACGGGGCGCACGGGCGCCGGCAAATCGAGCGTGCTCGACGGTGTCTGCTACGCCCTCTACGGAGGCGTGCCGCGATACGACGGCGCCGACCGCCGGTTGCGCAGCGACCATTGCGAACCCGACGACCCCACGCGCGTCACGCTCGAGTTCAGCGCGGAGGGGGAGCGGTGGCGCATCACCCGCTCGCCCGAGTTCGAACGTCCGAAACGGCGCGGTGGGGGGACGACGAAAGAACCGCACCGCGCCCTCCTCGAGATCCTCGCCCCCGAGGGCTGGACCGG
>JAKOMY010000131.1 GCA_022702225.1 Microbacteriaceae bacterium
TCGAAGCCGGGCCCGAGGTTCGCGCTGGTGGCGGGAACGCGAACGGCGACCCGACGACCGGGGCCTGGGCTCACGCGGTCACCGGCTGCAGGTCGAGCACGGAGGCGACCTCCGAGGTGGCGGCGTCGACGACCGTGGGCGATACGTCGGTGCCGTCGGCGCGGCGCAGGGCCCACTGGGGGTCCTTGAGTCCGTGGCCGGTGACGGTGAGCACGACCTTCGCGCCGGCGGGGACGACTCCGGCCTCGGCGCGTTCGAGCAGACCCGCGACGCTGATGGCGGAAGCGGGCTCGACGAAGATGCCCACCTCGCCGGCGAGGATCTTCTGCGCCTCGAGGATGCCGGCGTCGTCGATCGCGCCGAAGTAGCCGTCGGTGGCGTCGCGTGCCTCGAGGGCCAGCTCCCAGGACGCGGGGTTTCCGATGCGAATCGCGCTGGCGATGGTCTCGGGCTGCCTGACGACCTCGCCGCGCACGAGAGGCGCGGAGCCGGCGGCCTGGAAGCCGAACATGCGCGGCACGCGAGTGGCGACGCCGCGGGCCGCCTCTTCGCGATAGCCGCGCGAGTACGCGGTGTAGTTGCCGGCGTTGCCGACCGGGATGAAGTGGAAGTCGGGAGCGTCGCCGAGGACCTCGACGACCTCGTAGGCCGCCGTCTTCTGCCCCTCGATGCGGTCGGGGTTGACCGAGTTGACCAGGTGCACCGGGTAGTGGTCGGCGAGCTCGCGCGCGATCTCGAGGCAGTCGTCGAAGTTGCCCCGGATCTGGATGAGCCGGCCGTTGTGGGCGACGGCCTGGCTGAGCTTGCCCATGGCGATCTTGCCCTCGGGCACGAGCACCGCGGCGGTGATGCCGGCGTGCGCGGCGTACGCCGCCGCCGAGGCCGAGGTGTTGCCGGTCGAGGCGCAGATGACGGCCTTGGCGCCGTGCTCGACCGCACGCGAGAGCGCCACCGTCATGCCGCGGTCTTTGAACGACCCGGTGGGGTTCATCCCCTCGTACTTGACCCAGACGTCGGCGCCCGTACGACGTGACAGCGCGGGTGCCGGCAGCAGCGGCGTACCGCCCTCGCCGAGGGTGACGACGGTGGAGGCGTCGGTGACACCCAGACGATCGGCGTATTCGCGGAGGACTCCGCCCCAGAGGTGTGCCATGTCAGTTCCCTTCCACACGCAGCACGGAGACCACGCGCTCGACGACGCCGCTCGCGGCGAGACGCTCGACGGTCTCGCTCAAATCCTGCTCGCGGGCCTTGTGTGTTCCGATGACCAGGCGGGCGGATCCCGCTCCGGTCGCTGAGCCTGTCGAAGCGCCCGAGTCTGCGGCATCCGGAGATGAGTCGATGACCGTCTGCTCGACGGTTGCGATCGACACGCGCCCCTCGCTGAGGATCCCGGCGACCGTCGCGAGGACGCCCGGCTGATCGTCGACCTCGAGCGTGATCTGGTAGCGCGTGATGACGTGCCCGATCGGCACGGCCGGGAGGTTCGCGCGGGTCGACTCGCCCACGCCCACACCGCCGGCGATATGACGGCGGGCGGCCGACACGACGTCGCCGAGCACGGCCGAAGCGGTCTGCACGCCACCGGCGCCGGCACCGTAGAACATGAGATCGCCCGCGGCCTCGGCCTGCACGAAGACGGCGTTGTTCGCACCGTGCACGCTCGCGAGGGGATGAGTGCGCTCGACCAGGGCCGGGTACACGCGCACCGAGATCGACTCGGTGCCGTCGACACCGGCGGCCAGGCGCTCGCACACCGCGAGAAGCTTGATGACGTACCCGGCGTGACGCGCCGACTCGATCATCGCGGCGTCGACCGAGGTGATGCCCTCGCGGTGGACGGCGTCGAGGGGCACGGTCGTGTGGAACGCGAGGCTCGCGAGGATCGCCGCCTTCTGCGCGGCGTCGTAGCCCTCGACGTCGGCGGTGGGGTCGGCCTCGGCGTACCCGAGGGCCTGTGCCTGGGCGAGGACGTCGGCGAAGTCGGCGCCCTCGGTGTCCATGCGGTCGAGGATGTAGTTCGTCGTGCCGTTGACGATGCCCATGATGCGCACGACGCGGTCGCCGGCGAGCGAGTCGCGCAGCGGCCGGATGATCGGGATGGCACCGGCTGCGGCGGCCTCGTAGTACACCTCGGCGCCGACCTGGTCGGCGGCCTCGAAGACCTCGGAGCCGTGCGTGGCCAGCAGCGCCTTGTTCGCGGTGACGACGTCGGCGCCCGAGGCGATCGCGTGCAGCACCTGGGTGCGGGCGGGCTCGATCCCGCCCATCAGCTCGATGACGATGTCGGAGCCCACGATGAGGGTCTCGGCGTCGGTGGTGTAGAGCTCCTGCGGGAGGTCGACGTCGCGCTTCGCGTCGAGGTTGCGCACGGCGATGCCGGCGAGTTCGAGCTTGGCGCCCGCGCGATCGGCGAGCTCGTCGCCGTGCTTGAGCAGCAGGTCGGCGACCTGCGAGCCGACGGCGCCGGCGCCGAGAAGCGCCACGCGGAGCGTGCGGTAGTCGGTCATTCGGTGTCTCCGTGGGGTGATGCGGTCGTGCCGCGTGAGAAGGATGAATCGGATGCCGGGATGGCGGCGTCGCGCGAGAGCAGGTCGTCGATGCTCTCGCCGCGCACGATCACGCGAGCCTGACCGTCACGGACCGCGACGACCGGCGGGCGCGGCGTGTAGTTGTAATTGCTCGCGAGAGAGAAGCAGTAGGCGCCGGTGGCGGGCACCGCGAGCAGATCGCCCGGGGTCACATCGGCCGGAAGGTACTCGGCATCCACCACGATGTCCCCGGACTCGCAGTGGCGGCCGACGACGCGCGAGAGCGCCGGGGTCGCCGAACTCGTGCGCGAGACGAGGCGCGCCGAGAAATCGGCGCCGTACAGCGCGGGGCGGGCGTTGTCGCTCATACCGCCGTCGACGCTGACGTAGGTGCGGTCGAGGTCCTCCCCCGCGGTCACGGTCTTGACCGTGCCCACCTCGTAGAGCGTGATGCCGGCCTGACCGACGATGACGCGACCCGGTTCGGTGGCGACATCGGGCATCGGGATGCCGCGCACCGCGCACTCGTCGGCGATGGCGTCGACGATGCCGTCGGCGATCTCTTCGATGGGCTTCGGGTCGTCGACCGAGGTGTAGGAGATGCCGAAGCCGCCGCCGACGTTGAGAAGGGGGATCTCTCCCCCGGCCAGCAGATCGGCGTGCAGGTCGACCAGACGCGCGGCCGACTCCCGGAAACCGGAGGAGTCGAAGATCTGCGAACCGATGTGCGCGTGCAGCCCCACGAACCGCAGACTCGACAGCTCACGGATACGGGCGACGGCCTCGGCCGCCCCCTCGAGCGAGAAGCCGAACTTCTGGTCTTCGTGGGCCGTCGCCAGGAACGCGTGGGTCTCGGCGTGCACGCCCGTGCGCACGCGCACGAGCACCGACTGCACGGCCCCGCGCCGCGCGGCGATCGCGGCGAGACGCTCGATCTCGATCGGGCTGTCGACCACGACCGAACCGATGCCGACCTCGACGGCGCGCTCGAGCTCGCTCACGCTCTTGTTGTTGCCGTGGAAGCCCAGGCGCGCGGGCTCGGCGCCCCCGGCGAGGGCGACCTCGAGCTCCCCGCGGGTGCAGACATCGACCGAGAGCCCCTCGGCGACGACCCAGCGCACGACCTCGGCCGAGAGGAAGGCCTTACCGGCGTAGTAGACACGAGCCCGGATGCCGTGGCGCGCGGCCGCGGAATCGAAGGCGGAGCGAGCACGACGAGCGTGAGCACGCACCTCGTGCTCGTCGAGAACGTAGAGCGGCGTTCCGAAGCGGTCGCGGAGGTCGAAGACCGAGACCCCGCCGACCTCGACGGAGCCGTCGGCGACGCGGTGCGCCGAGGCGGGCCAGACGGAGGAGACGAGCTCGTTCGCTTCGGCCGGGGCGGTGAGCCAGGCGGGCACGAGCGCGGAGTGCGAGGCGGACACAGGGGGACCAATCGGGTTTTGCGGCGACGCGACGGCCGCGGATCACGGCTCCCACCCGCGCGGAGAGTCACGCGGCGGGCAGTCCTTGCAGTCTAGGGCACGACGTATGCCGCCCTTTTCCCACGACCGCCCCTGCTGTCTCGGTTCCGAGGGGGCGCGGGCGTCGCGGCACGCGACCGGGAGGAACGCACGCGCGGACGTCCGGGGCGATGCTCCGTGTCGAGCCGGGCGGTCAGCCGCAGGCGCCGTCGCTCTGCAGGGCGGGATCGTTCAGGATGCCGCCGGCCACGTCGAACGTCGCCACGAGATCCTGCCCCTGGACGGTGGCCGAGGTCAGGGTGAGCCCCCGCGGGAGGCGGTCGGCGATGCAGAGGCTCGTCGTCTTGAGCAAGGAATCGGCCACGCCGCCGAACTGGCCGCGGAGAGTATCGGCATCGATCGCGTTGCCGCCCACCTGGAACGACGACGGGGTCAACGTCAGATCGCCTTCGGCGGCACCGGGGGTGACCCCGACGCCGACCGGGATCGCGATGCCGAACAGCGAGAGCGAGGTCTCGACATTCACATCGGGGGCGGCCATGGTGACGGTACTGGCCGGGAGATCCGGGACCTCGGCGAGCAGAGTCTTGAGGTGATCCTGGTCGAGGCGCACCGAGGCCACCCCGCCGTCCGCCGCGGCATCGCCCGAGACGGGGACCCCGCGCAGGTCGACGCGGACGTCGCCGGTGATGGGACCGAGGGTCACGTCGTTCGACGACACGGCGACCTCGTCGAGGCGTCCGCCCAGCAGCTGCGGCAGGACCAGACCCGACACCGACACGTCGACGTTCTGATCGTCGGGCAGGCCGACGTTCTTCACGACGAGCGAGCGCACGGTGCTGGTCACGACCGAGCGGGCGATGAACTCCGCTGCCACGACCGCCCCGGCGAGCAGGACGACGACGACCACGAGGACGGCGATCCAGCGACCGGTGCGGCGGCGGGGGGCCGTGGCATCCGTCATGCTCTACATCCGCTCCGGAGCGCTGACGCCGAGCAGGTCGAGGCCGTTTCGCAGCACCTGGCCGGTGGCGTCGTTCAGCCACAGGCGCGTGCGGTGCACGGACTCGACGGGGGCGTCGCCGAGCGGGATGACGCGGCAGTTGTCGTACCAGCGGTGGTACAGCCCGGCGAGCTCCTCGAGGTAGCGCGCGACGCGGTGCGGCTCGCGCACCTCGGCGGCGTACGCGACGATGCGCGGGTACTCCTGCAGTGCGCCCAGGAGCGCCGACTCGGTCTCGTGGTCGAGCAGCTCGGGGGCGAACTCTGAGCGGTCGACGCCGGAGTCCGCGGCGTTGCGCGCGACATTGTGCGTGCGCGCGTGGGCGTACTGCACGTAGAAGACCGGGTTGTCGTTCGTGCGCTTCTGCAGGATCTCGGGGTCGAGCGTCAGCGGCGAATCGGCCGGGTAACGCGCGAGCGAGTAGCGCAGGGCGTCGGTTCCGAGCCACGCCTGCAGGTCGTCGAGCTCGACGATGTTGCCCGCCCGCTTGGACAGGCGTGCCCCGTTGATCGAGACGAGCTGCCCGATGAGCACCTCGATGTCCTTCTCGGGGTCGTCGCCCGCGGCTCCGGCGAGCGCCTTGAGGCGGTGCACGTAGCCGTGGTGGTCGGCGCCGAGCAGGTAGATCTTGTGAGCGAACCCGCGGTCGCCCTTGTTGAGGTAGTAGGCGGCGTCGGCGGCGAAGTAGGTGTACTCGCCGTTCGAGCGCCGGATGACGCGGTTCTTGTCGTCGCCGAAGTCGGTCGTGCGCACCCACACGGCGTCGTCCTCGTCGAAAACGTGGCCCTGCTCGCGCAGGCGGTCGACAGCCTCGTCGACGAGGCTCGGCTGGCCCTCGATGCGGGCGTGCAGGTCGCGCTCCGAGAACCAGACGTCGAAATGCACGTTGAAGCGCGCGAGCGAGGCCTGGATCTCGCCGAGCTGGAAGCCGTAGGCGAGCTCGGTGGCGACCGAGACCTGCTCGGCGCGGTCGAGCTCGAGGATGTCGGTGCGGGCGGCCTGCACGCGCTCGGCGAGAGCGGCGATGTAGGCGCCGCCGTAGCCGTCTTCGGGTGTCGGCTCGCCGGCGATGGCGGCGACCACCGAGCGGCCGAATCGCTCCATCTGGGCACCGGCGTCGTTGATGTAGAACTCGCGCACGAGGGTTGCCCCGCTCGCGAGGAGCACACGGGCGATCGCGTCGCCCAGGGCTGCCCAGCGGGTGTGGCCGATGTGCAAGGGACCGGTCGGATTGGCGCTGACGAACTCGAGATTGATCGTGTTGCCGCTCTGGCTGTCGTTCGAGCCGAACGCGGCGCCCTGCTCGACGATCGTGCGGGCCAGCGCACCGGCGGCCGCGGCGTCCAGCCGGATGTTGATGAATCCTGGGCCGGCGACCTCGACGCTCGCGATGCCGTCGACGGATTCGAGGCCGGCGGCGATCTCTGCCGCGAACTCACGGGGGTTGGCCCCGATGACCTTCGAGAGCTTCAGCGCGGCGTTGGACGCCCAGTCACCGTGATCGCGATTCTTGGGCCGCTCGAGCGGCAGGTCGGCGGCCGTGATCCCGGCCGAGGAACCCTCTCGTCGCGCCTCGGCGAGCGGGGCGATGACAGCGAGCAGGGCGGCGGAGAGGGCTGCGGGATCCATAACCCGTCAAGTCTAGGGCGCGACGCCTGGGAGGCCGCGTCAGGCGATCCGCACCAGGGTCTCGTGGTCGTCGGGCTCCGCGGCGGGGGCGTCTTCGAGCACGGCATCCACGCGCATCCGCTCGAGCCCCACGTATCCGCCGTGGAAGCTGAGGAAGGCGCAGTCGGCCGCGTCGCGTCCCGTGGCGATCCGCACGAGCGAGCGACGATCGGCGAGGCGCGTGGCGTCGACGACGTACCAGTGCCCGTCGAGGTACGCCTCGGCGACGGCGTGGAAGTCCATCGGGTCGAGCCCGGGGGCGAAGCACGCCGCGTACCGGGCGGGCATGTCCATCGCGCGCAGGAGGGCGATCACGACGTGCGCGTAATCACGGCACACGCCCTGACCGGTCGAGAGGGTCGTCACGGCACTGTCGGTGCCCATGCTGAGCCCGGGCGTGTACGTGACGGTGGATGCCACGAAGTCCGACACCGCGGCCAGGAGCTCGCGCCCCGACAGACCGCGGAACTGACGCCGCGCCTGGGCGAACACCTCGTCGGACTGGCAGTAGCGGCTCGGCCGCAGATAGCCGATGGTCTCGAGATCGCTCGTGCGGGGGCTCTGGGCCGCACCCGAGACGAGCGCTTCGTAGCGCACCGAGAGGGGCCCCTGGTCGGCGGTGAGCCGATGGAGTCGACTGCCGGACGGGTCGACGAGCTCGGTCGGTGCGTAGAGACGGTCTCCTTGTGCGAATGTCAGATTCTCGCTCGCCAGGGGTGCTCCCTGCGCGGCGGTGATCTGGAAGATGAGGTCGACGGAGGCCCCGAGATCGAGGTCGAGTTCTGCGGTCACGCGGCGCGGCACCGGGCAATCCTCGCACGCGTTCCGACCCCCTCGGCGCGACCCGGGCGAAGCGGCTCAGCCGTCTTTCTTGCCGGGGCCTTTGCCGTTGCCATTGCCATTGCCGTTGCCCGGTCCCTTGTCGTCTTTTCCGCCGGGACTCTGGTCGTCCGGAGCCGGCTGGGCGGGCTCATCACCACCGTCGTCGACGACCGTGTCCGACGACTGTGTGGGCGCGGGATCCGTTGTGGGCGTCGGCGTCGGCGTCGGCGTCGGCGTCGGCACGAGAGAGGTCAGGTCGGCTCGGACGGTGGCGATCCGGCTCAGGATGCCGTCGGCTTCGTCCGCGGAGATCTCGCCGGCGTCACGGCGGGCGACCACGTCGGCCTCGAGAGCATCCAGGCTCGCGAGAGCCGAGGCGTAGTCGCCACCGGAGGCCTGATCGGCCACGGTCTGCACGTTCTGCTGCCAGGCCGTGGGGGTCGCAGCCGGCGGGGTGCACGCCGTGAGGACGATGGCCGCGGCGAGGAGGAGGCACGCGGCGGGGGCGGCGCGGCGCATCACGGACCCACCTGCTTCCAGAGGTCGTCCATGTGCTGGTCGAGGGGCTGGGGAAGCGACGGCAGAGCGGGCTCGCCGGCCCCGCCCCCGGAACCGACAGCTGCGGCGATGCCGACGCCTCCGGCGGCCAAAAGAACCGCAACGACGGCGCCGATGACGAGCGCGCGACGCGAGGGCTTTCTCTCGGCCCGGCGCCGAGTCGGGTTCACGGACGGCTCGAAGACGCGCGTGGGGCCGGTGCTGCCGGCAAGGGCGGCCGTCGACGGAGGCAAAGCCGGCTTCGCCGGTGCCGATACGGGCACCGTCACCCCCGAGAGGGTGCCGAGCTCGGAGATGAGGCCCGTGGCATCCGGTCTCTCGTTCGGCTCGATCGCGGTCATCCGCTCGAGAACTCCACGCCACGCGGGCGGGATCTGCGCGGGGATCTCGGGAGCCGCGACGAGACGGGCGGCGAGGGCCTCGTGCGGCGTGCGGGACCCGAAGGGGCGGGAGCCGGTCAGCGCCTCGAGCAGGACGAGTCCGAGCGCGTAGACGTCGCTCGCGGGGCCGGCGGGCATCCCGCGCGCTTGCTCGGGGCTGAGGTACGCCGCGGTGCCGATGACCGTGTCGGCTCGGGTGACGCGTGTCGCCCCGACGAGCGAGGCGATACCGAAGTCGGCGAGGGTCGCGCGCGGGCTCTCGCCGGCGTGGGCGGCGGGTCGGATGAGGATGTTCGAGGGCTTCACGTCGCGGTGGACGATGCCGCGACCGTGGATGACGGCGAACGCCTCGGCGATCTCGCGACCGATGCGGGCGACATCGGGCCCCGGAAGCGGTCCGCGCGCTATGCGGTCGGTGAGGGTCGGTCCGGCGATGAGTTCCATCGCCAGGTAGGCCGGCTGCGCGTCGAGCTTGGCGTCGTACAGCGTGACCAGGGAGGGGTGCGACAGGGACGCGAGCAGTCGGATCTCGGAGCGCACGCGGGCCACGTCGGAGGGGTCGGCGCCGTCGCCGTCGATCACCTTGAGGGCGAGGGTGCGTTCGAGAGCGGTGTCGACGGCTTCGTAGACACGCGCGTAACCGCCCTGGCCGAGGACGCGCCCGAGGCGATAGCGCCCGTCGAACAGGTCGTCGACGGCAGGGTCGTATGCGACGGTGGGGGTGGGTTCGGTCATATCAGCTCTCCGGGGATCGACCCCGCGGGGCTCAGACGAGGTCGTCGTTCGAGGAGCGCGTGCTCGAGCGCGTGACCTGCGCCGCCCCCGCTCCTTCGGTACGGGTGACCGTATCGGTTTGGCGACGACGAACCAGCATCACGACCCCGATGAGGAAGACGATGACGCCCGCGCCCATCATGATGTAGCCGATCGTGGTGAGATCGACGACGTCGTTGGGGAGGTTGACCGCGAAGGCGAGGATGGCACCGACGACGAAAAGCGCGATACCGGCTCCAACACTCATGACAGACCCCTTTCGAAGGTCTCCTCAGCATCGCAGCATCCTGCGGAGCCCCGTGACGGTCTTGACAACGCCTGTCAAGACGGGGGCGGTGCCCCCGACCCGGGTGTGACATGGATGCCATGAGCCAGAACGACGTGACCACCCGATCGAACCGAGGCCAGTGGGAGAACGCGGTCGAGGGCCGGCCCGAGCTCTCGGCGAGCTTCTCCAGCCGCGAGGAAGCCGTGGACCAGGGACGCACCGTCGCGGACGAGCTCGGTTCGCGGCACATCGTCGAAGACGCCGAGCCCACCGGGTCCGTCACCGACGAGGGCTGACCCCGGCAAGACCGAAGGCCGCGATCGTGA
>JAKOMY010000141.1 GCA_022702225.1 Microbacteriaceae bacterium
CCGTCCCGCCGCGGGTCAGGCCGCGACGGTCGCGGGAGCCGCGATCAGCTCGAGCGTCTGCGCGCGACCCTCGGACGTCTCGCCCTCGTACGCGCCCGCCACGGGCGACACCATGATCTCGTCGACCCCGTGCTGTGCGGCGAAGGCGCTGAGCTGCGAGCGCACGTCGTCGCCCGTGCCGACGAACCACTTCTGCCGGGTCGAGGCCATGATCGACTCGGTCATCGCGTCGAACGGGTCGGCCTTGGCGGCCTCGATCGTCTCGAGCGGCGTGAGGGGGCGGTTGGTGCGCAGGCGTGCCATCATGCGCAGCTGCGGGATTGCGCGCTCCTCGGCCTCCTCCGACGTGGGAGCGGCGACGACGTTCGCGGTGACGAAGGTGCGGGGGCCCTCACCCGACTCGTTCGGCACGAACTGGTCGCGGTAGAGCCGCAGAGCGTGTTCGAGGCCCTCGCCCGCGAAGTGGTTGGCGAAGACGTACGGCAGACCGAAGCTCGCCGCGAGCTGCGCGGAGTAGTCGCTCGATCCGAGCAGCCAGACCTGGGGCATTCCGGATGCCGCGGGCGTGGCCTTCACCTGATACTCGGTGCCCGAGGTGAAACGAACGGTGGCGCCCTCGGGGGAGGTGAGCGCCATGATGTCGGTGACGTGGTCGGGGAAGCGCGAGACGTCGCTCGTGGTACCCGAGCGGTTCAGCAGCTGAGTGATGACGGGGTCGCTGCCGGGGGCGCGGCCGATGCCGAGATCGATGCGGCCCGGGGCCAGGGCCTCGAGGGCGGCGAACTGCTCCGCGACGATGAGGGGCGAGTGGTTGGGCAGCATCACGCCACCCGAGCCGACGCGGATGCGCGAGGTGCGCGCGGCTGCCGCGGCGATCAGCACCGGGGGAGTGGTGGATGCCACGGAGGGCATGTTGTGGTGCTCGGCGAACCAGTACCGGCGGTAGCCGAGACGGTCGGCGCGCTCGACGAGGTCGAGGGCCGCACTCACCGCTTGGGCACTGGTCTGCCCGTGCCGCACGGGTACGAGGTCGAGAACGGAGAGGGAGGGGATCGCGTCGTTCACCTTGTCGGCAAGGCGGCGACGGCATCCGATATTCCTCCCGGCCAGTGCGGAGCCGCGCAGAGGCGCCGGGTCATGAAGGCCGGGGGAGGGCATCCATCTTCAGCTTTCTCTCAGAAAAAAGCCGTGACGAATGCGCGTTCCGCCGCGTCTCATCTATGACATCGCGGGACACACGGTCCCGGAACGACGGAAGGAAGCGAACATGGCCGAGAACACCACCACCGCCACGACCACCCCCGCCCACAAGGACGGCGGCTCGACCGTCATCGTCGACGCCGTCGTCGCCAAGGTCGCCGGCATCGCCGCGGCTCAGGTTCCCGGCGTCCACGCCCTCGGCGGCGGTGCCGCTCGCGTCATCGGCAACATCCGCCAGGCGGTCGGCGCCAAAGACCACGCCCAGGGCGTGAGCGTCGAGGTCGGCGAGACCGAGGTCGCCGCCGACATCTCGATCCAGGTCGACTACCCCGAGCAGCTGCAGCGTGTGGCATCGGACGTGCGCGCGGCCGTCCACCAGGCCATCACCGAGCTCGTGGGTATGAAGGTCGCCGAGATCAACGTGACCGTGGTCGACGTCTTCATCCCGGGCGACGACGACGAGGACCAGGCCGACGAGCAGCGCGTCAACTGACAGTCGTTCCGAAAGGGGCGTCGCCGAGAGGCGGCGCCCCTTTCGCGTACCCGGATGCCGGTTCCCCGACAATCCGTGAAAACTGCTGCCGCCTCTGCCTCGGCTGGTGAGCGGGGGGTTCACCTGGCACGGATCGACTCGATCTCGGTCGGCGCACGGGCACTCATCGGTGGCGAGCCGCGCGGAACGGCGCCCGGCCGGACGAGACCCCGGGTGTCAGCTCCCGTGCCGCACCTGGGCGTACGCGTCGAGCGCGCGTTTGCGCGTTTCGCCGAGGTCGACCATCGGCTCCGGCGGGTTCTCGTCCAGGTATTCGGGTGCCCACTCGCGCACGTACTGATCGTGCGCGTCGAACTTCTTGCGCTGTGTCTCGGGGTTGAACACGCGGAAGTACGGGGCGGCATCCGCTCCGCTTCCCGCGACCCACTGCCAGTTGAAGGGGTTGCTCGCGGCATCCGCATCGACCAGGCAGTCCCAGAACCACTGCTCGCCGTGTCGCCAGTCGATCAGCAGGTTCTTGATGAGGAAGGATGCCGTGACCATGCGCACGCGATTGTGCATGACGCCGGTGTGCCAGAGCTGGCGCATCCCGGCATCGACCACGGCCACCCCCGTCTTGCCCTGCTGCCAGGTCTCGAGGTGGGAGCGGTTCAGCTTCGGCCAGGGGAAGGCATCGAAGTTGCGACGCCAGTTCGCCGTCGCGATGTCGGGCGAGTGGAACGTGACGTGCCAGGCGAACTCCCGCCACACCAGCTCGGACAGGAAGCCGCCCGCGCTTTTCGCATGCTCACCCGATCCCTTGTGCTCGAGGGTCTCGTGCCACACCTGGTACGGGCTGAGCTCGCCCCAGCGCAGGCGCGGGGACAGGTTCGAGGTGGCGCCGCCCGCGAACTCGTCGCGATACTTCGAGTAGTCGCCGAGGTCGTCGTCGAGGAACTCCTTGAGACGCGCCTTCGCCGCCGGTTCCCCGGGCTCCCAGGTCTCGCGCAGACCTCCGGCCCAGTCGGGCTTCGACGGCAGCAGGCCCCATGACGACAGCTCGTCGGAGTCGACGGATGCCGACACCCCGGGCACCTTGCGTGCCTCGGGCATCGGCGGACGCGGGGCCGCGAGCTTCTGTACCGCCCGGGCGAACGGGCTGTAGACGCCATAGGGCTTGTCCGACTGCGTACGCACCGTCCACGGTTCGTACAGCAGGTTGGCGGCGAACGAGGCGACATCGACCCCCTCGCCGCGCAGCTTTTCTTTGAGGCCCGCGTCGATCTCGCGCTCGACCCCGCCATAGCGCCGGTTCCAGAACACCGCGCCGGCTCCGACCTCTTCGACCACGGCCGGGAGGACCTCGGATGCCTTGCCCCGGCGAAGCACGAGGGTGCTCCCGCGTTCCGCGAGGCGCTCGCCGAGCGACGTCAGCGACCCGTGCAACCACCA
>JAKOMY010000149.1 GCA_022702225.1 Microbacteriaceae bacterium
CGGTACTGCGCGAGCTCGAGCTTCAGGGTTCCCGACACCTTCTTGATCGACTTCACCTGAGCGTCACCGCCCACTCGCGAGACCGAGATACCCACGTCGACAGCGGGACGCTGGTTGGCGTTGAAGAGGTCGGACTGCAGGAAGATCTGGCCGTCGGTGATCGAGATGACGTTGGTCGGGATGTACGCCGAGACGTCGTTGGCCTTGGTCTCGATGATGGGCAGACCCGTCATCGACCCTGCGCCCAGCTCGTCGGACAGCTTCGCGCAACGCTCGAGCAGACGCGAGTGCAGGTAGAAAACGTCGCCCGGGTAGGCCTCGCGTCCCGGCGGACGACGCAGCAGCAGCGAAACGGCACGGTAGGCCTCGGCCTGCTTCGACAGGTCATCGAAGATGATCAGCACGTGCTTGCCGCCGTACATCCAGTGCTGGCCGATGGCCGAGCCGGTGTAGGGGGCGAGGTACTTGAAGCCGGCGGGGTCGGACGCCGGGGCGGCGACGATGGTGGTGTACTCCATCGCGCCTGCCTCCTCGAGGGCGCCCTTCACCGAAGCGATGGTCGAGCCCTTCTGGCCGATCGCGACGTAGATGCAACGCACCTGCTTGTTGACGTCGCCGGACTCCCAGTTGGCCCGCTGGTTGATGATCGTGTCGATCGCGATCGCCGTCTTACCGGTCTGGCGGTCGCCGATGATGAGCTGACGCTGGCCACGACCGACGGGGATCATGGCGTCGATCGCCTTGATGCCGGTCTGCAGCGGCTCGTGGACGCTCTTGCGCTGCATGACGCCGGGGGCCTGGAGCTCGAGCGCGCGACGCCCCTCGGTCGCGATCTCGCCGAGACCGTCGATCGGGTTGCCGAGCGGGTCGACGACGCGGCCCAGGTAGCCGTCACCGACACCCACCGAGAGGACCTCACCGGTGCGAGTGACGCTCTGGCCTTCTTCGATGCCGGCGAAGTCGCCGAGGACGACCACACCGATCTCGTTCTCGTCGAGGTTCTGAGCGAGGCCCAGCGTGCCGTCCGCGAAGCGGATGAGCTCGTTGGCCATGACGCCCGGAAGGCCCTCGACGTGCGCGATGCCGTCGGCCGCGTCGACGACGGCGCCGACCTCGGTCGCCGCGGCGCCGGTGGGCTCGTAGGCGTTGACGAAGTCCTTCAGCGCGTCACGAATGACGTCGGGGCTGATAGAGAGATCTGCCATTGTCTTCCTTCGTTCGTGGGGCACTCGGCCCCCAGATCCACGCCCATTCGGGCGGAAAGTCTTTAGCCTGCGATCCGCTGGCGGAGGTCAGCGAGACGTGCGGACACGCTCGCGTCGATGACGTCGTCCGCGACCTGCACGCGCAGACCGCCGACCACCGTCGGGTCGATCACGGTGTTCAGCGTGACCGCTGAACCGTAACGTGCGCTGAGAGCGTTCTGCAGACGAGTCTGCTGTTCGGCGCTGAGGGGGGCTGCGGCGTACACGGTGGCGACGATCCGCGCGCGCTGGTCGGCGACGATGCGCTCGGCCCGGCGAAGCAGGGCGCGTACGCGGCGGCCGCGGGCGTGCTGCACCAGCGACGACACGATGAGTGCGGTGCCGGTGCTCGCGCGGCCGTCGAGAAGGGTCGAGACGAGCGACCCCTTTGCCGAGGCGCCGCCGAGGCGCCCACCGAGAGCGAGCTCGAGCTCGCCGTTGCTCGCGACGGTGCGCGAGAAGGCGAACAGCTCCGACTCGATGTCCGCCGACTCGGCGACCGAGGTCGCCTGGATCGCCAGCTCTTCGAGACCCTCGACGAACTGCCCGGCGTTCGACCAGCGCTGCTGGGCGGCGCTGGAGAGCAGGGCGACCGTGGCGGGACGGTAGGTGGAGCCGAAGACGGCCGAGACCAGCCCCGCGCGAGCGGGGGCCGGCACCGACGAGTCGGACAGCGCGCCGCTCAACTGCGACGATCCGCTCACGGCACCGACGGCCGCGAACAGCTCGCGCGCGACGTCGAGATCGACGCCCGACGTGGAGGCCAGGGCCTCCGTCGTCGCGGTCCGCGCCTGAGTGGTCGCGCTGCCCATTACTTGGCCGCCTTCTCGGACGCCTCGAGCTCGGCGAGGAAGCGGTCGACCACGGCGTTCGCACGCGCGTCGTCGGACAGGGTCTCACCGATCACGTTGCCGGCGAGGTCGACCGCGAGGGTACCGACCTCGGAGCGCAGCTGCACGAGGGTCGCCTGACGCTCCGCCTCGATCTGCGCGTGAGCGGACGCGGTGATGCGAGCGGCATCGGCTGCCGCGGTCTCGCGCGCCTCGGCGACGATCTTGCGACCGTCCTGAGTGGCGGACTCGCGGATCTCACCGGCTTCGCGGCGCGCCTCGGCGAGCTGAGCCGTGTACTGCTCGAGGGCGGCCTCGGCCTGACGCTGGGCCTCGTCGGCCTTCGCGATGTTGCCCTCGATGGCAGCACTGCGCTCGTCGAGCAGCTTCGCCATGCGCGGCAGAGCGACGCGCCACACCACGAAGATGATGACGACGAAGCACACCGCCGACCAGATGATGTCGTAGACCGCAGGAAGCAGCGGGTTGTGCGCTTCCCCCGCGGGCTCCGCGGCGAGAGTGACAAGAGCGTTCAGCATCCTGTCTCCTTACAGTGAATCGAGAGCGGCCGGGATCAAGTGAAGATGAAGCCGGTCGCGATACCGATGAAGGCGAGCGCCTCGGTGAAGGCGATACCGATGAACATCAGGACCTGCAGGCGGCCCGCGAGCTCGGGCTGACGGGCGACGCCCTCGATCGTCTTGCCGACGACGATGCCCACGCCGATGGCGGGGCCGATGGCGGCGAGACCGTAGCCGATCGTGGCGACGTTACCGGTGACCTGGGCGAGAACCGTAGTTGCGTCCACGGGTTTTTTCCTTTCGTTGGGTGGCTCGGCGTGCGCCGGGCCGCTCAGTGCTCTTCTGCGACCGCGAGCTGGATGTAGACCGCGGTGAGGATCGCGAAGACGTACGCCTGGAGGAAGGCGACGAAGATTTCGAACAGGGTGAAGGCGAAGCCGAAGGCCAGCGAACCGGCGCCGAGAGCCGTCCACCATCCGCTGAGCCCCACGACGAAGAACTGCGTCGCCGAGAAGAACAGGACCAGCATGAGGTGACCGACGACCATGTTCATCAGCAGACGCAGCGTCAGGGTGACGGGCCGGATGATGAAGGTGGAGAGGAACTCGAGCGGGACGATGATGATGTACAGCGGCCACGGGACGCCCGAGGGCAGCAGCGCGTTCTTGAAGAAGCCGGCGGGGCTCTTCTTGATTCCTGCGTAGATGAAGGTGACGTAGGCCACGATCGCGAGCAGCATCGGAACGGCGATGACGCTGGTGCCGGCGATGTTCAGGAACGGGATGACACCCGTGATGTTCATGAACAGCACCATGAAGAAGATGGTGGTGAGGATCGGCAGGAAGCGCTTGCCGTCCTTGCGTCCGAGGATGTCCTCGGCGATGTTGACGCGGACGAAGTCCAGGCCCATCTCGGCGACGCTCTGGAAGCGGCCGGGGACGATCTTCATGCGGCGAGTGCCGAGCACGAGGAAGAGAACGAGGGCCAGCGTCGCCAGCATCTGCGTGAGGTTGATACGCGTGATCGCGAAGATCGTGCCCTCGAACAGCACCGCATCCGGGAAGAACTCCGAGATGGACGGCGGGTGGAACTCGGCACCCGCGGACGCGAAGTTCGTGATCAGGGTCGCAGCTTGAGTAGTCAGCGCTGGCTCCAGCTTCGGGGCATCGGTGTGAACCGTTGCGACGATGGTCGGTGATTGTTACCCGAAGTGCGAGCCTGGAGAAGAGTTCCAATCGCGGGTGGGTACTACGGCAACCCTATCAAACTCCCGGCGGATCCATGAGTCCGAGTGCCGTGATCGTCTCGCCGACGGACTAATGGGCCTCGACGTGCCGCCTCATGAGATACGGGGGTCTCAGGATCGGCGATCGCCCGCGTCGGGGTCGGTGGGCAGGGTCACATCGCTCACGCTCGGGATACGCATGCGCAGCAACACGACCACGTCGACGGCGAGCGAGGCGATGACGCTGACGACGAGCGCCACGTAGAACACGACCGGGTCGACCCACCCCTGTCCGCGCAGCACCACGATCGCCACGATGAACAGGATGAGCTTCAGCAGCCACCCGCCCAGGACGATTCCGAAGAAGATCGGCACGTAGAGGGGATCTCCGAACCAGCGGTTCGCCACGAGGATGCTGATGGCCGTCACCGCGAGGAAGATCGCGCTGACCGCGACGCCCGACAGGGCGCTGCCGAGGCCTCCCCCGCCCCCGACGAGGAAGCCCACGACAGCCCCGAGCACGAGCAGCACCGCCGTCACGATGCCACCCCATACCAGGGCGGTGCGCAGCACCGGGGTACTGGAGAGAGGGCGACGAGGGGCGGGCGAAACACTGCTCATGAGGAGGACTCCGGTCGGGTGGGTCGGGGTCGGCGGGACAACCGCAGACGGTGCTGGGAGGGCAGGAGCGTGAGGACGGCGCAAGCGGCGACACCGGTCACGCCGAAGGCGATGCCGATCGCGTAGTCGCCGGGCCAGCCCTGCTGGGTGCCGATGTACATCAGCAGGAACGCGAGGCTCACCACGGCGGTCCAGCTGTAGAAGATGAGAACCGCGTCGCGGTCGGTGTGCCCCATGTCGAGCATGCGGTGGTGAAGGTGCTTGCGGTCCGGCGAGAAGGGCGATCTGCCCGCCCACTGCCGCCGAGCGACCGCGAGCCCGAAGTCGAGCAGGGGCAGCAGCACGATGACCACGGGCAACAGGATCGGGATGAAGGCACCGAGCAGCTGCGAACGGCCGATCTTCTCGGGATCGAGCACCGCGGGGTCGAGCTGACCGGTGATCGCGACGGCGGAGCTCGCCATGAGCAGCCCCAGCATGAGCGCGCCCGCGTCGCCCATGAAGAGCTTCGCCGGGGTCCAGTTCATCGGGAGGAAGCCCAGGCACGCCCCCACGAGCACCGCCGCGATGAAGGACGCGAGGTTGAAGTAGGTGCTCGCTCCGGTGTCGCGCACGAGGAGGTACGAGTACGCGAAGAAGACGCCGTTGGCGATCAGACAGACGCCCGCCACGAGGCCGTTCAGCCCGTCGATGAAGTTCACGGCGTTCATGACGACGACCATCGCGAACACGGTCAGCAGGAAGCTCACCCAGCTCGATCCCACCGTGAGTGCGCCGATCGGCAACGACAGGATCTGCAGCTGACCGAACCAGGCGATGATGCCGGCCGCCACGAACTGCGCCCCGAGCTTGATCATCCAGTCGAGATCCCACAGGTCGTCTGCGACGCCGACGAGCACGATGAGCAGCACCGCCCCGAGCAGGGAGAGCACCGGGACGGGGTCGATCCAGAAGATCGCGAAGTAGGGGTTCCTGCTCGAGAGCGCGAAGGCGGCGACCACGCCGAGGAACATCGCGACGCCACCGAGGCGCGGTGTGGGCGTCTTGTGCACATCGCGGTCGCGGATGCCGGGGTACAGCTTGAACCGCAGAGCGAGCTTCCACACCACCCACGACAGCGCGAGCGTGACCGCCGCCGTGAACAGGATGGTGAGGAGGTATTGGGTCACGGACCCGGCGCCTCGGCATCCGGGGTCGTTGCGGAGGGTGTCGCGAGGGGGTCCACGACCTCGTCGACGGGGTCCGGCTCGAGGAGGTCGCCCACCACCGCGCGCAGACGGTCGCGCGAGATCGCGCCCTCGCGCAGCACGCGGATCTGCGGCTCCGCTCCCCCGACGAGTGTCGTCGCGTCGATGATCGTCGAGGCGACGCCCGTCTCGCTGACGCCGGCGTCGAGGTAGGCCGCCACACTGTCGCCGAGCATGTCACGAGCGGAGTCGATGTCGACCGCCGCTGCTCGACCCGTGAGGTTCGCACTCGACACCGCGAGCGGTCCGGTCTCTTCGAGCAGTTCGAGCGTCATCTTCTGCGCGGGCATGCGCACCGCCACCGTGCCGTGCGTGTCACCGAGGTCCCACGAAAGCGAGGGCTGGGCGGGGAGCACGATCGTCAGCCCTCCCGGCCAGAACTCGCGAACGAGATCGTCGACGGCGGGAGGGATCTCGGCGACGAGGGCCCGCAGCGTCCCGACTCCGGGGACGAGGACGGGCGGCGGCTGCTGGCGTCCGCGGCCCTTCGCCTCGAGCAGGCCCGCGACGGCACGCGCGTTGAAGGCGTCCGCGGCGATTCCGTAGACGGTGTCGGTGGGGAGCACGACGAGCTCGCCGCGGCCGATCGCTTGACGCGCGTGGCGCATTCCGGACAGCAGCTGCGATTCGTCACGGCAGTCGTAGACGGGTGACATAACGCGCGTCAGTCTAGTCGCGCGCCGCCCTCCGCGTGGTCACGGACGGGTGGCGGTGGTGGCGCGATCCCTGCTCGTCAGATCGCGGTGGGTCGCGGCCGAACGCCAGCCGTCGGCGACGAGGATCTCGCGGATGGCCTCGCCCTGCCACTCGCCGTGCTCGATGACGATCATCGCCCCGGGGTGACCGAGCCGGAGTCCGACGCGGCTGAGATGGCGCACGGCATCCAGTCCGTCCGGTCCCCCGTACAGCGCCGCCGGCGGGTCGTAGAGACGCACCTCGGGATCACGCGGGATCGCGTCGTCGGGAACGTAAGGAGGGTTGGATGCCACGACCGACACGGTTCCGTCGAGCTCGCGGAACGCGTCGGCGAGGTCGACGAAGGCGAGTGTGACGTTGCCGGCACCGACGCGGGCCACGTTCTGCTTCGTCCAGACGAACGCGTCCACCGAGTTCTCGGCGGCGAAGACACGGGCGTGGGGCACCTCGGTGGCCATCGCGAGCGCGATCGCGCCGCTGCCGGTTCCGAGATCGACCGCGATCGGCGCCTCGGATGCCGCAGAGCGCAGCGCGTCGATCGCGAGCTGGGCCACCATCTCCGTCTCGGGGCGCGGGACGAACACGCCCGGTCCCACCGCCAGCTCCAGGGAACGGAACGGCGCGAGACCGGTGAGGTGCTGCAGGGGCTCACGGGCCGCACGGCGGTCGAGCAGAGGGGCGAGGGCGCGCGCGGCGGGCTCCGGCATCCGGTCTCCGCGGATGGCGGCGGCCTGCACCCCGCCGCGGGAGGAGTCGAGCACATGGGCGACGAGGAGTTCGGCGTCGACCTGCGGATCGGGTACTCCCGCCGCGTGCAGTCGCTGCGCGGCGGAGCGCAGGACATCGGCGACCGAAAGGGCCGTGGGGACGGGGAGCGGGACGGTCTCTGGCATGACGGGAGCCCAGCCTAGTCGCGCGGCGTCACACGGGCCGGCGGTGTCGGAAGGCTCGCCTAAAATGATCGCGTCCCGACCGACGGCGAAAGGCGAGCCATGCCCGGCATCCACTCCGACATCACCTCTGCATTCGGCGACACGCCGCTCGTGCGGCTGAACCGCGTCGCCGAAGGCGCGGGCGGCCAGATCCTCGCCAAGCTCGAGTTCTACAACCCCGCCTCGAGCGTCAAGGACCGCCTCGGCATCGCCATCATCGACGCGGCCGAAGCCTCGGGCGAGCTCAAGCCCGGCGGCACGATCGTCGAGTCGACGAGCGGCAACACCGGCATCGCCCTCGCCATGGTGGGCGCCGCACGCGGGTACAAGGTCATCCTCACGATGCCGGCCTCGATGTCGAAGGAACGCCGCATCCTGCTCAAGGCCTTCGGCGCCGAGCTCGTACTCACCGATCCCACCAAGGGCATGTCGCACGCCGTGGACGAGGCCAAGCGCATCGTCGCCGAGACGCCGGGCGCCGTCTGGGCCCGCCAGTTCGAGAACGAGGCGAACCCCGCGATCCACCGCAAGACCACGGCCGAAGAGATCCTGCGCGACACCGAGGGCAAGGTCGACTACTTCGTCGCCGGAATCGGCACCGGCGGCACCATCACCGGCGTCGGCCAGGTGCTCAAGGAGCGCGTGCCCGGGGTCAAGGTCGTCGCCGTCGAGCCCGCCGACTCCCCCGTGCTCACCAAGGGCCACCCCGGTCCCCACAAGATCCAGGGCATCGGCCCCAACTTCGTGCCCGCGATCCTCGACCGCGACATCATCGACGAGGTGATCGACGTCGAGTTCGACGACGCGATCCGCCTGGCCCGTGAGACGGCTGCGAAAGACGGCATCCTGGTCGGCATGTCGTCGGGTGCGGCGATCTGGGCGGCCCTCGAGGTCGCGCGGCGCCCCGAGGCGGCGGGCAAGAACATCGTCGTCATCATCCCCTCCTACGGCGAGCGGTACCTCTCGACGGCGCTCTACGAGCACCTGCGCGAAGACTGACGTGGGGGTCCTCTCCCGCATCCGCGAAGACATCTCCTCGGCCAAGCTCCGCGATCCCGCGGCGCGCGGCGGCCTCGAGATCGCGCTGCTGTACCCGGGGCTTCACGCCGTGTGGTCGTACCGCATCGCGAACCGGCTCTGGCGACGGGGTCTGCGCTTCCCGGCGCGGGCCCTGTCGCAGGTGACCCGGTGGCTCACAGGGGTCGAGATCCACCCCGGCGCCACGATCGGTCGACGCTTCTTCATCGATCACGGCATGGGTGTCGTGGTCGGCGAGACGGCCGAGGTCGGCGACGACGTGATGCTGTACCACGGCGTCACCCTGGGCGGTCGTCAGCGCGAGGGCGGCAAGAGGCACCCGACACTGCACGACGGTGTCGCGGTCGGCGCCGGGGCGAAGATCCTCGGGCCGATCACGATCGGCGCCCGCAGCGCGGTCGGCGCCAACGCCGTCGTGACCGCGGATGCCCCGGCCGACAGCGTGCTCGTCGGCGTACCCGCCAAAGCGCGTCAACGCCGTGCCGGCGAGGACACCCGCGCGGTGCTGACGACGCCCGAGTACTGGATCTGAACACCCCCGTGCGGGTCCGCCATCGCCGCGGTCTCGCACGGGGGTGGGTCGATCAGACCGACAGGCGGTTCTCCGCCGCGGCCAGGTGGTCGTAGCCCGGGGTGCGCAGCATCTCGTGCAGGTGGCGGCGTCGCACGCCCATGTTGCCGCCGTCGTAGATCGGCAGGCACAGCACGTCCTGCATGATGCCGCCGAGCGGCACGCGGTCGCCGTAGGAGTCCACCCCGACAAGGCGCATCGCGTCGTAGACGGTCTGCACGGCGAGCTCGGAGTTGTAGATCTTCGACATGTTCGACAGCTCGCGGTCGAGGCCCCCGGTCTTGTCGAAGTGGTCGGCGGCCTTCCAGGCGAAGTACCGGCCGACCTCGATCCGCGTCTTGATGTCGGCGAGCATGTATCCGGCGTTCTGGTGGTCGATGACCGGCACACTGCCCGAGCGCTTCTCGGTCGAGACGAAGTCGTACGCGATCTCGAAGGCACGGCGCATCTTGCCGACCGCCGCCGCGGCGATGCTGGAGCACGTCCACGAGAACGATCCCTTCGTCAGCGCCATCCCGTCACCGGGCGCACCGATGAGGTTCTCCACGGGCACGCGGACGTCGACGAAGTCCACGTACGGCGAGTTCGTGGCGAGGTGGCCCATCGTGTCGATGATGCCCGAGAAGGTGACACCGGGCGTGCCCTTCTCGACGACGATGATCGCGAGCGACTCGGCCGGGGGCTTGGTCTCGTCGATGCGGCAGACGACGCTGATGATGTCGGCGCCCTCGTCGTCCCAGCCCGAGGCATTGGTCGTGTACGCCTTCCGTCCGTTGAGGACCCACTCGTCACCGTCGCGGACGGCGAAGGTCTGCACGCCGTACTTCGGGTCGGGGTGGTCGAAGTTGGCGCCTCCCGCCGCCTCCGTGAACGCGATCGCCGCGAGAGCGGGGCTGCCGTCGACGAAGGGGGCGAGGAAGCGCTCCTTCTGCTCGGGCGTGCCCGCCGTGATGATCGGGAAGGTGCCGAGACCGGTGCCGAGGACGATGGTCGGGGTGTTGATCTCGACGCGCGCGAGCTCCTCGCAGGCGAGAGCGAACTGCAGGTTGCTGAAGCGGTGCCCGCCGTTCTCGACGGGGATGAGTCCCTTGACGAAGCCGGCGTCGACCATCTGCTGGTAGAAGGGCTTCAGGGCGCGGAAGCGGTCGAGCGGGTCGGGGATGGGCGCGATGACGTCGGGAACCTGGCTGAGCACGGTCTCGGCGAACTCCCGCGCCTGCAGGCGCAGACCGAGCTGCTCTTCGGAGAGGGTGAAGTCGATGGCCACGGATGAGCTCCTGTCTCGTCGGATGAGGTGTGGGTAGCGTCGCAGCGCCACGGACGGCAGCAATTGGACGCGCGTGCACGACGGTGAGGACGACAGTGCACGCGATGCCGCGGTGAGCACTTCGTTACCGGCACGACACGCGACGCGGCGTCCCGGGTAACAGCGCATTGCTCTGCTGAGTTCGTCGACATCCGCGGGCCGCCGAGGAGGAACCGATGAATCGATGGGACACACGCGAGCGACCACCGCGGGAGCAGTTCGCGTACTGGCGCGAGGTCGTGTGCGCCGCGTTCACGCCCCTCCGCCCCGCGGCGCGAGACACGCGCGACGACTGGTCCCGCGTCGGCCTGCAGGGCCGGGTCGAGAGCAGGCCCTTCGGCCACACCACCGGTGCCGAGATCGCGACGTGCGCACAGGTCATCCACCACGGTCCCGACGAGGTGCGCCGGGTCGACGACGAGGTCGTCTTCGTCAACCTGATGCTCGACGGGCGCTGCGTCGTCTCGCAGGACGGCCGACGCAGCATGTCGGGTCCGGGGACGTTCTCGATCGTGGATGCCACCCGCTCGTTCACGCTGGACTACCTCGACCCGTGGCGGACGGTGTCGTTCCGCGTACCGGCTCATGACATCCCCGACGTCTTGCGGGCGGATGCCACGGCACGGGCGTTCTCCGCCGCGACCGGGCTCGGAGCGGTC
>JAKOMY010000169.1 GCA_022702225.1 Microbacteriaceae bacterium
GCGGTCGCTGTGCTCTCCGTAGTGCTGGGATTCGGACTATCGCAGGTGGCCGAGGCTGCCGCTCGGAGGAGGGCGGCTGCGAAGGTCAAACTTGACGAGCGTCGCGCCGCTGCCGATGCGGCCATCAGGCTCGTGCTGCAAACCGGTGGGTCGACGGCCGCCCAGCTAGCCGCCATGACGCCTGATACGCCGCGTCAGGGTTCCGCTGTGCTCAGCGCTCTCATGTCTGTAGACGGGGGCGTGCCTGTGGCGCGTTGGTTCACGCGGCAAATGGCGCGCCTGGTGGTTTCGCCGGTTGACGGAGATGAGTTCAGCGAAGCTGAATCTTTTCGTTCCGCCTAGCTCAGCGGCGCAATGGTCTTTCGCCTGCGAAGGTGGCGGGACGGGACTATGCAGTCGGCGGAGTTTGAACCTGAGAAGGATGCGGAATGGGATACGCGGCTCGAGGTAGAATCAACTGCTGACGCATAGCGGACCACGGTCGAGAACTCATGCGCGGGACGGGTCACTTCCGTGCCCGAGGGCCTCGTCGCGGAGTAGGGGGGATCATGCCTCACTACGCCAAGAAGCTCAGCGCCGACGAGTACGCGCGCCTGCTGGCGATCGTGGTGCCGAGGGTGGATACACCGCAGTGTTGGCTGTGCAGTGGGGCACGGGGGCCGATCCGGTATGGGCGGCGGCCCTGGCATTCGCTCGGCCCTTCGCTCGATCACGTGAAGGCTTCGAAGGATGGTGGCACGTGGGATCTGTGGAACCTGCGGCCTGCTCACTACGGGTGCAACTCGGGTAGGCGGGACCGGGCACCCCGTACCCGCGTGGCATCCGGTCGTCGCGGTGGGCCAACGCTGGTCGTAACCGAGCCGCTGATGAACCTTGAAACGCTCGAGGCCTGAGGAATGTCGCCGAACGCGGATGCGATGTGCACCCGCCCGCCGTCGGCGCCCCTCGGTCTTCGATCGATATTTTCCACCCCCGGCATTGCTCCTGTCCCTCGCCCCGCCCATAACTCCCTCTCCCCGGTTCATCCGACACAGGGTGAAGGGCGCGTAGGGCGTAGAGCGGGGCATGCGCGGCCGAACGGGCCACGGGTCGCGCTTTGCGATGCGTGCCCCAAGGTCGACGCGTCAGAGGGACGCAGAGCGGAGGTGGTCGCCGTGGCGGCGAACACCCCCGAGCACGGTACACGGCCGCGATATCGCGCGGGTTGCCGGTGCAATTCGTGCCGCGCGTGGAAGACCAAAGACCAGGCTGACTACCGCGAGCGGAAACGGCTCGCAGCAGGTGGCGAGCCGGTCGCCGAGGCGGCGCCCGCACCCGAAGTGAGGGCGCTCCCTACACGCGAAAAACGCCCTACACGTCCGTCATCGTGACCGTCGGGGCACCTGACTTCGACGACCAGGTTCGATCGGCCCTCTCGGTCCGGCGGCCGGCGCTCGGCGACGAGCTCGCGCAGCTGATCGACGACGCGCTGTGGGATGCGAGCGGCGATTCGGCGACGGCGTCGATCGTAGCGGCGGCTGCGATCCGAAATGCCGGGTGGGTGCATCGCGACACCCTGTCGCCCGAGGAACTGCTGGATCTGCTCGAGGCTCCCGCACCGATCGAGCGTGCAGCGCGTGAGGCGATGCCCGACGCGGCGGATGCTGCAACGCGGATGCGCCACGAGCTGATCTTCCGGGCTGCCCGCTCTCTCGATGACCCGACGAACGCGCGCTACTTCGCGTCAACCGTGGAGGCGATGCGCAAGGTGCTCGCTGACGTGAAGGAATCCGGGGGTGGTGGCGGTGCTGATGCCTTCGCCGCCATCGTGGGTGCGATCCGGGGTACCGGCGGGAGTGGAAACCCGGCCCTGGTGGGCGACCCCGCGTAACCCTGCTCGAGCGACGATCGCGCACGAGGTCGTCAACATCATGGGCTTGCTCGGTTGGGCGGCGATGCCGTGGCTGCAGGAGATCCTCGAGACCGCGTTCGAGATAGACCCGACTACCGGGCTGCTCTGGTACCCGGAAATCGTGATCATCGTTTCCCGTCAGTCGGGGAAAAGGTCGATCGCCCTGTCGCGGGGCGTGCACCGCATGATCATGTGGCCCGATCGGCAATACCTGCTGTACATCGCGCAGACGCGCGAGAAGGCGCTCGAGAAGCTGCAGGAGGAGCGGCCACGCCTCTTCGACATCGAGGAGGTCGAGCGGGGAGATCAGGGCTGTGACGGTATGCCATACCTCCGACATAGGCGAGTCAGATGTAAGGCGCCCAGGCCACGTAGGTCTTTTTCAGGTCGTCGATGGCGCGGTCAAATGTAACGGTGAGGGAGACGCAGTCGTCGTTCGTGGACGATGCGCATCCGGCGTCGCTCCACGCTTCGCCCGAGCGCTGAACCGTCTGTGCGGCGACCTTCGTCTGCTGGAAGAGAGAGGAGATCTCCGCTGGCGGGTTCCCTGCGATGTATCCCCGCTTGCCGGGCGTGATGGCGAGCTGGTGCTCGATCGTCGTCGTCTTCGCCATGATCTCGGCGGTTGTCAGTTGCACGCGGCAGATGAGTCCGGCCTCGACGGTAGCGGTGAGGGCGCTACAGCTACGGTCGTCCCATTTCTCTGCCCAGTCGTCCCACTCGGCTTTCTGGACGGCGATGAGGGACGCCCATTGTGCGATCGTCGACGTCGCGGCCACGGGTGATGTCGAGGGGGTGGGGGTGTCCTCGGCTTGCGGCGTCGCTGAGCATGCGGAGAGAGCGGCGGCGAGAGCGAACGATGCTACGGCGGCGGCAGCGACGCGAGATGTCCCCATAGGGGGAGCATAGCCATATGGGGGCGTGGAGTGTCGGTGGTCGGTCGCGTCGGCAGCACCGGGCAGAAGGCGGAGAACCTCCTCAAGGAAGCGCTCCGCGACCGCGCCCGCCTCCCCTCCGAAGACCTCACCCCGGAGACTCGACTGTCCCGCGTCGCCGAGGAGTGGACCCGCGAGCTCGAACGCCGCGACGTCAGCGACGGAACGAAGTACCTCTACACCCGCAACCTCGTCCACATCGTCCGCGGCATGGGCGGCCTGCAAATGCGTGAGGTCACCGTCCCCGCCGTCGACCGGTTCCTCGAAGCGCTCATGGTCGGCAGCGGCCCCGAGAGTGCCCGCCTGTGCCGAGTCGTCCTCCGGGGCGTGTGCGGTCTCGCCGTGCGCAAAGGCGCGCTCCCCTCGAAACCGGTGCGCGACGCAGTCTCCATCCCCCGCAAGGCGGCTGAGCCTCGCACCCTTGAGCTCGCCGAGGTCATCCAAGCGCGCACCCAGCTCGCGAAGTGGGACGCTCGCCGCAGCAACGGGGGAGTCCTCCGCCGCACCGACATCGCCGACCCCGTCGACATGATCCTCGGCACCGGCATCCGCACCGGAGAGGTCTTCGCGCTCCGCTGGGACGAGGACGTGCACCTCGTCGACATTCCCTACATCGAGGTCACCGGCACCGTGAAGGAGATCCCCGGGCGGGGCCTCTACCGCCAGCCCTACGCGAAGACGGAGATGTCACACCGCCGGCTGATCCTGCCCCCGTTCCTTGTCGAGGCTCTCGCCGCCCGCGCGCGCGACAGCGAGTACGTCTTCCCGTCCGTCACCGGCACGCTCCGCAGCCCCAACAACTTCCGCACCCAGTGGCGGAAGTTCCGCGCCGCGCACGGCTACGACGACTGGGTGACGCCGAAGACGTTCCGCAAGGCCGTCGCGACGCTCGTCGCCACCGAGGCCGACGACGAGACCGCCGCCGGTCAGCTCGGATACGAGTCCCCGAAGATTACGAAGAGGCACTACATCCGACGACTGCACCAGGGGCGTGACGGGCGCACGATCCTGGAGCTGTTCGCCTCCTGAGAGTGCCGCTTACGTACCGTTTTGGGCGGGATATTCACGGATTATCGCGGGGCATTGTGGGTCGCCAGGTACCTTCTAATGCCAGGTCAAAGGGTTATTCTGGGTCATTACGGGACACGTTCTCGTGAATACGGGGGTTGCAGGTTCAAGTCCTGTAGCCGGCACCTCGTACCTGACTCATTCGCGCTCAACCGTGCTGCGCTGTCCATTCGCGGAAGGGCAGCGAAGCCCCCTCGACCGACACCTGCTGTGTCGGTAGCGACCGTTCGTCCGCGGGCTTCGCGTACTCGTCGTAGAACGTGGCGAGGCTCATGAGCCGGTTGCCGTCCTCGTAGTGCTCACCCTCTTGCTCCCTCGTCACCGCGTAGACGAGGCGGTCGGGCTGCGCGTAGTACACGGCGCCGAGGCACATCGGACACGGGTAGGCGGTGACGAACATGTCGTAGCCCGACAGGTCGGTGATTCCCCGCTCTGCGGCGGCGCGGATGGCGCGAATCTCGGCGTGCGCCGTGGGGTCGCCTTCCTGTGCGACGTGGTTGACCGCCTCGACGACGATCTCGCCCTCTTTCACGATGAGGCAGGCGAAGGGCTTGCCTCCGTCCTGCACGTTCTCCCTCGCGCGAGAGATGGTGAGGGCGGACAGTTCGGCGTCGTTCATGGCCTCACGCTAGGCGTCCCGAGCCCGGGGAAGCGGCCCTTGCCCCTGCGGTGCTCATCGTGCCATGCGGGTCACGGCAACGCCTTCGCGAGAGCGACGAGAAACACGGCCGCCGCCACGATCATCGCCAGCCCCGCCAACAACGCCCCCGCAATAGCGGCCCCGCGCAGCGGCCCCCGCCGTCGGCTCGCGTCCAGCGAGAACAGCAGCGCGCAGACCGCGACGACCAGTACGAGCAGGTCGCCGATCAGTCCCGGCGGCGCCCACACCGATGTCGCGATCGCGACGATTCCCGCCGCCAACGCGCCCA
>JAKOMY010000289.1 GCA_022702225.1 Microbacteriaceae bacterium
TCACGAACCCGGAGACCACCATGACCCGGTGCTTGCGGTGACGATCGACGAGCGAGCCGAACACCATCGCGAACACGGCGAGCAAGAGCATGTACGCACCGCCGACGATGCCGGTAGCGAGCACCGAGCGGGTTTCGAGGTACACCCAGAACGTGAGAGCGAACCAGAGAAAGCTCGTCGTCACGTTGGCCGCGGCCGTGTTGACGAGCACCGCGAGGAAGGTGCGGCGCCGGGCGGACGCGGCAGCGGCGGGCGGTGCAGCAGAGGCCGGGCTCTCGGACATAGCGCCACGGTAGACCGGGGGTCCGACATTGACCAGGGGCGGATCGGCCTCCCCCCAGTGGATAGCGCCGGCTCGAGGCCTGACCCGCCGACACGCCCGTTGCCCGGCTCTGCGCGTCGGTCGCGTTCTTCGACGGGATGGACGCGGAAAGCGCCCTCAGCGGGAACGACGTCGTCGCCTATGCCAGATTCTGCTACGGTCCACATGTTCCGTTTAGACCCGTTCTGACCCATTCTTGACCGTTTGATCGAATACCTCGTGGACCCCGTGCTGACGCGCCACACCGGATCAACACGCCCACGCCTCCGGCGGCCGCCGGTCCGTCTCGTCGACCGACCCCGGTCGCCGAAAACCCTCATCCCGCACCACCAGATCGAAAGCGCATCATGATGACCTCCACGTCCCGTCCCCGCAAGAAGAAGGCCCTCGTCGCCGCCGCGGCGCTGCTGAGCATCGGCCTCACCGGCACCATCGCCACCGGCGCCTACTTCACCGACCAGAAGATCGTCACCAACAACCAGCTCACCGCCGGCACCGTCGTCCTGGGCAACATCGGCGATGACGCCAACTCGAGCACGCCGGTCACCTTCACCAACGTCCTGCCCATCGCCGATGCAGACGTCGCGACCAAAGCGCAGACCTTCAACGTCCACATCCGCAATGGGGGGACCGCAGACATCGGTTGGAAAGCGGAGGTCGCATCGCCGATGATCCTGATGCGAGCCGACGAGGGCGGCCTGACGATCAAGGACAAGGCGATGGTTCAGGTGTCGACCACCGACGGGGAAACGTGGTCGGCGCCGCAGACCTTCACCGAACTGCAGAACCAAGGGCCCATCGAGAACGGGCTCGGGATCCGCCCGGGGGACAGCGCGCTCGTGAAATTCCGCGTCTGGCTCCCCGCTACGACGGGCAACGCCTATCAGGGCGCCTCGTTCTCCTTCAACCTCGTCGTCAGCGCGATTCAGTACGGTGCACCCTGGTCCTGACCAGGTCGCGCGTCCCGCGGGCTCCTCAGGGAGTCCGCGGACTTCGCGCTCGCGTCGTCGCCGGCGGTCGCCACCTGACCGGAGCCACCCCCGCCCCGGTCAGGTGGTGACCGCTGATACGCGCGCCATCGTCGCGCGTACGCGCCGAGGCGACGGCGTCACCGACACGAAGCCACAGCTTCGCTGCGGCGGCCACACCCGAGGGTCGGACACGAGACCTCCTACGACCCGGACAACCGGGGGCGCCTTCGATTTCCTGCGCACCGCGCTGAGCACGTCCGAGGGTTGCTCGCCTCCGGCGCGCCGGGTGGTGCGGATGACGCCCGATTCCCCCACGGCCACCGTCAGTCGATGAGGCTGCGGATGTCCGCCGCCGTCAGGCGGGTGCCCCCGCCGAAGGTCTCACCCTCACCCCCGTCGAGCACGCGGGAGAACAGCTCCGCCTTCGTCTCGCGCAAAGTGACGACCTTCTGCTCGATGGTGTCGGCGGCCACGAGACGGTAGACGATCACCGGGCGCGTCTGACCGATGCGGTGCGCACGGTCGATGGCCTGGTCTTCGACCGCGGGGTTCCACCACGGGTCGAGCAGCACCACGTAGTCGGCCTCGACGAGATTGAGGCCGACCCCTCCCGCCTTGAGCGAGATGAAGAACGCCGGGTCGTCGCCCTCGCGGAAGCGGTCGATCTCAGCCTGCCGGTGCGTGGTGGCACCGTCGAGGTAGCCGGTTGGAAGGCCCGCCTCGGTGCACCTCTCGCGAGCGGCGCGCAGGAACCGCGTGAACTGGCTCAGGACGAGGACGCGGTGCCCCTCGGCGGCGGCCTCGGTCACCAGTTCGACCAGAGCGTCGAGCTTGGCGGAGGGCGCCTCTCCCTCGTCGACGAGCGCCGGGTCGAGGGCGAGCTGACGCAGCATGGTCAACGACCGGAAGATCGCGAAGCGATTGCCTTCCGCATCGTCGAGCAGACCGAGGAGACGTTGACGTTCTCGATGGAAGCGCCGGTCGTACAGCTTGCGATGCGTCGGATGCAGGGTGACCTCGACCACGGTCTCTTGCTTCGAGGGCAACTCGGCGGCGACTCGTTCTTTCGTGCGCCGCAGCAGGAACGGGCGGATGCGACGACGGAGAAGGTCGAGCCGGGCGCTGTCGGAGTGCTTCTCGATGGGGGTGCGGTACATGGCGGTGAACGACTCGCGGGTCCCCAAGAGCCCCGGCGCGACCAGCGACATCAGAGCCCAGAGTTCGAGGAGGTTGTTCTCCATGGGGGTGCCCGTGATGACGAGGGTGAACGGCACCGAGAGGGCCCGAGCGGCGCGGTAGCCGCGCGACGAGGGATTCTTGATCTGCTGCGCCTCGTCGAGCACGAGACCCGACCACTCGAGCTCGGCGTACTGCTCCTGCTCCAGACGGAACAGCGCGTAGCTGGTCACCACGACATGCGCGCCGGCCGCTTGCTCGGCGATGAGGGTCGAACGGCGCGCCTGCGTAGCGGTGATGGTTTGCACCCTGAGCCCCGGTGCGAACGCGGCGCACTCGCGCGCCCAGTTGCCGACCACACTCGTCGGCGCCACGATCAGGAACGGTGCCATCTCGGGATCGGATTCGCGCGCGACCTCCATCATCGCGATCGCCTGCACCGTCTTGCCGAGTCCCATGTCGTCGGCGAGCACTCCCCCGAGTCCCTGCGTGCGAAGGAAGTGCAACCAGTCCAGACCCGTGCGCTGATAGTCGCGCAGAGTGGCCCGCAGTCCCGTGGGAGGCGCCACGGGGGCGATGGCGGCGTCGTCCGTGAGGCCGCGGACGCGCAGCCACCACTCGGCCTCTTGCGCCGCGAGCAGTCCCAGTTCGGAGAGGTCGTCCCACAGACCGACGTTGTAGCGGTTGAGCTTCATCTGGCCGTCCGGGCGATCGGCGAGAGTTCGCGCCTCGTCGATGACGGCTCGCAGGCGGTCGAAGGCGGGGGTGTCCAAACGCACATAGGACCCGTCTGCGAGGAAGAGCGCGCGGTCGCCGACGACGAGCGCGGTGTAGAGATCGGAGAAGTCGACCTCGGCGTCACCCACCGTCACGCGCGCGTGCAGGTCGAACCAGTCGCTGCCGTCGTCGTCTCCGGTGCGCAGCTCGACGGAGGCCGGCTCGGCAGCCGCACGGTAGGGCGCAGCCCCATCGGCCACGGTCACCCGGACGTCTTCGAGAGCCCGCAGGCGCGGCATCGCCTCGACGACGAAGATCGCCGCCTCCGCGGGAGCCCATATGCGCGGCGGAGTGGTGCCCGAGGGAAACGGCTGTGGCAGCTCGAGACGCAGCTCCGACGCGATGGCCGACACAGCCTCCCAGGTAGACGCCTCGTACGCCTCGTCACGTCGGCCGTTGGTCGATGACCGGTCCCACCGTACGGCGACGGACGCGCGACCGGCCCGATGGTCGACGGCGACCTCGAGGACGGGACGGGGCGGGGGCGGCACATCGATCGTGCCCCTGGGAGAGACCACGGGCGCCTCGAGCTGCAAGCGCGGAAGGTAGTCGCGGAAGAAGGCGTCCGAGCCCCCGTCGACCGCGAGCGCGCCCGTCCGCGCCAGCAACCCGCGGAGGGCGCCCGCCGCCGGGGTCGAGAGACGCGCCAGGGTGAATCGCTCGTCGTCACCGTCACGATCCGCGACGAAGGCCACCGCCACGGCGGGGTCGCCCACCACCCACGACGGCGAGGAGGCGACCTCGTCATCGAGGCCCTCGACGATCCCCCGGACGTGCAGGGCCGAGCCGCGACGGTCGACGGCGACCACGGCGGTCCTTTCCCCCTCGAGGATCTGCACCGGGTGATGCACGCCGGAAGCGGCCACGAGCGGTACACCGGCCGCGATGACAGCCTCGAGCTGCATCCAGAGCGAGTGCGGCGGAACGGCGGAGAGCGGCATCCACTCATCGGAGAGGTATGCGCCGTTGCCCGAGCGGCCGAGGCGGCCCAGACTGTCGAGCGCGGCACGCGCGCGCGGGTCGGCGGACAGCAGGGACAGGCCCGACCACCCCGCGCGCCCCTTGATCCAGGTGCCGCGCGAGCCTCGCATACCGGGGCGGGCGGTGAGCGTCAGGGCGGTGCTGCGGCCGTGACCCCCACCGCGACGGATGGCGAGGAAGAGACACAGATCGACCGGGGGTTCGTCGGGGAACCGTGCGTCGACCGTCAGCAGTTCATCGAGGGTGCGCTGCCACTCGGGGCGCGGGGGCCGACCCGCCGAGATCATGCGGTCGAAGAGCAGGACAGCCGCGGCGCAGGAATGCTCGCACTCGGGGCCGCGGCCGCACGAGCACCAGCCTGAGACGCGCGTGAAATCGGTGGGCACGCGCAGTTCGAGATGCTCGTACCCCGCCGCGCCGAACGACTGCGCCGAGACGACGAGTACTCCGTCGAACGTCTTGACGTCGCCGACCTCGACGGAGCCGTAGATCAGGAGCCGATCGGCGCGCGTCATGGCCGCCGGAGAGAAGATCTCACCGGCGATGCTGAGCGCCTCGGGGTCCATGTGCATGACGCCATTCTCCCCGGCCCCACCGACACTCGGGGGCCGGACGGGGGCGGAGTGGGGACAACGCGCCGAGATCTGCCGCCGGGGAGGAGGCGTCGAGTCGGCCGGTCGTTACGCTGGAAGAGTGACCACCCTCCACGACTCCTCGGTGCGCGGTTTCGCCTCCGACAACTACTCCGGAATCCACCCCGACGTGCTGGCCGCGATCGCCGCTGCCAACGACGGCCACCAGGTCGCCTACGGCGAAGACGTCTACACCGCCCGCCTCCAGGACCTGTTCGTCTCGCTTCTCGGCGAGGGTGTCGAGGCCTATCCGGTCTTCAACGGCACGGGCGCCAACGTCGTCGGGCTGCAGTCGATGCTCCCCCGTTGGGGCGCCGTGATCTCGGCATCCACCGCTCACATCAACGTCGATGAGGGCGGGGCGCCTGAACGGGTCGGCGGGATCAAGCTGCTCACCGTGCCCACCGATGACGGAAAGCTCACCCCCGAGCTCGTCGACCGCGAGGCCTGGGGGTGGGGCGACGAGCACCGCGCGCAGCCGCTCGTGGTCTCGATCACCCAGTCGACGGAACTGGGGACCCTTTACAGCGTCGAGGAGATCCGCGAACTCGCGGCCCACGCCCACGGGCACGGCATGCGCCTGCACATGGACGGTGCGCGCATCGCGAACGCCGCCGCCGCCCTCGACGTTCCCCTTCGCGCCTTCACCCGCGATGCGGGTGTCGACGTGTTGAGCTTCGGCGGCACCAAGAACGGCGCCATGATCGGCGAGGCCATCGTCGTGCTCGATCCCGAGGCGTCCACGGGCCTGACCTACCTCCGCAAACTCGACATGCAGCTCTCGAGCAAGATGCGCTTCGTGTCGGCGCAACTCGTCGCCCTGCTCGAGAACGATCTCTGGTTGCACAACGCCCGCCATTCGAATGCCATGGCGCAGCGCCTTCGCGCCGGCATCGAGGCGGGTCTCGCCGACGGGTCGATCCAGGGTGTCGAGTTCACGCAGCCCACCCAGGCGAACGGCGTCTTCGCAACTCTCCCCGCCGGTGTCGCCGATCGGCTCCGCCAGAGCTTCCGTTTCTACGATTGGGACGAACTTCGTCGCGAGGTGCGATGGATGTGCTCGTTCGACACGACCGAGACCGACATCGACTCGTTCGTCGCCGCGATCGCGCGAGAGACGACCGCCTGACGCCTCACGGACCGGGTGGGCCGCGGCACTCACAGGAGGAGCCGCGGCCCGCTGCGGCCGTCAGGCCCCGGCGAGCCAGTCGCGGTAGGCGTCGAACGTCGACTCGCGGCCGAGGAACCTCTCGACGAGCTCCCGCGCGTCCCGCGTGCCGCCGCGCTCGAGGATCTCACGGCGGTACCGGGTGGCCGTTTCGACGTCGAACAGGTCGTCGCCGAAGGCCGAGAGCAGATCTCTCGCGATCACCAGACTCCACTGGTAGGTGTAGTAACAAGCGCCGTAGCCGGTGAGGTGGCCGAATCCGGCGTAGGAGTGCGACCCGTCGAGCGGCGTGATGGGACTCGCGGCCCGGTAGTACCCGTCGACGGCGGTGGCGAGATCGTCGGGCCGGTCGACGTGCAGGCGGTACGACGTCGTGGCGTGCCCCAGCTGACGCGTGACCTCGAGACCCCGCCCGAAGGCGTCGGCGGTGCGCATGCGGGCGACGAGATCGGCGGGGATCGGCTCGCCCGCGTCGTTCACGGCGAAGGCCGCGAGGGCCTCGGCATCCCACGCCCACTCCTCGAGCAGCTGGCTCGGGGCCTCGACGAAGTCCCACTCGGTCGCCACTCCCGTCCAACGCGCCCAGGTCTGGTGACCGCCGAGGATGTCGTGCACGAGGTGACCGAACTCGTGGAAGAACGTCACGACCTCGTCGTGCTCGAGGAGTCCCCGCGAGAAGTTGCAGAGCAGGACCGATTCGGGAAGCGACCGGCCGACGATGCCCGGGGCGAGGCCGAAGCACGCCGCGTGGTTGTACTTCCCGTCGCGCGGATGCAGGTCGAGGTGGATGCGTCCGAGGCGGTCCTCGCCCCGGACGACGTCGTAGGTGCGGACGTCATCGTGCCACGAGGGTGCCTCGACCGGCACGTAGCGCACGTCGAGCAGGCGAGCGGTGGTGTTCAACACGCCCTCGAGCACGCGATCGAAGCGGAAGTACGACCGGACGAGCTGCGCATCGACGTCGTACTCCTCGCGTTTGAGAGTGCCGAGGATGTACCAGAAGTCGGCGATCGTCACCGCGTCGGCCTCGGAGTCGTCGCGACGCAGGCGCTCGAGAACGCGCTCGTACTCGCCCGCCGCCGCCGGTGCGACCGCTTCGGCCACGCGATCGAGGAAGGCGCGCACCGCCGCGCTCGAACCGATCATGCGCGTCTCGGTCTCGTAGTCCGCCCAGTCGCCGTACCCCAGCAGCGCGGCCCGCTCCGCACGCACCGCCAGCAGCTCGGCGAGGACGGCTTCGTTCACGGGCCAGGCGAGATCGTTGTACGCGCTCATCATCGCGTGACGCACGGACCGATCGCGGGCATATTCCCGGACCGGCATGAGGTCGGTGTACTCGGTGGTCAGCGTGATCATCCCCTCCTCGTCGGCGGGACGCTCGGCGAGGAAGTCGGCGGGCAGGCCCTCGAGCGAATCCGCCGAGACGCGGACCTCCCGTCGGCCCTCGCGGATGTTGCGAGAGAAGGTCAGCGAGAGCTCGGTGTCGCGATCGGTGAGCTCGCGGACGCGGGCGCGATCGGCATCGGGAAGGTCGACGCCGCCGCGGCGGAAGTCTCGGCGCACCTGATCGAGGAAACGCTGCTCGTCGCGGGAGAGTCCGGACGGCTCGGCATCCGCGAAGACCCGCCACAGAGCGCGGTCGAGGAGCCGGCGGGACTGCACCGCATCGACGGCCTGCGCCTGCTTCTCGGCGGCGTCGCGAACCTCGGCATCCGGGTGCGATTCACTGACGAGGTGCGAGGGCGCCGCCGCCTCGGCGAGCGCGATGTCCGCCTCGTTCCAGAGGGCGAGACGGTCGCTGATCGACAGGTCGCTCTCGGCCACCAGACGAGCGTCGATCGCGGCCACACGCGCCAGGCGTTCGGCCGGACGTTCACCGGCGAAGGTCTTCCAGCCGTCGAGATCGCGAGGGAGGGAGAGGGGTTCCAGGGGAGGATGCGCCATGCATCGACCCTAGGCAGGGCCGCCGACACCGGCAACGGCGCGGGGGATGAATTCGCCGTGGATCCGGCCGGGGACGTCGGTCAGCGCAGAGCGCCCACCGACGCCAGCGCCTGACGGATGAGGGTGCCGCGGCCGCCCTCCATCTCGTCGGAGAGGGCATCGGATGCCGCTTCCTCGGGCGACAGCCACGTCACCTCGAGCGCGTCCTGACGCGGCTCGCAGGTACCGGTCACCGGGACCACGAAGGCGAGGGCGACGGCGTGCTGACGGTCGTCGTGGAAGGCGCTGACCCCGGGGAGGGGGAAGTACTCGGCGACCGTGAACGGCGTCGGCGAGGGCGGCAGCAGCGGGAAGGCCATGGGACCGAGGTCGTTCTCGAGGTGGCGGAACAGCGCGTCGCGCACGGTCTCGCCGTAGCGGACGCGACCCGAGACGAGCGTGCGGGTCATCTCGCCGAGGGGCGTGGCACGCAGCAGGATGCCGACCTGGGTCACCGCCCCCATCCCGTCGGTGCGAACGGGCAGAGCCTCGACGTAGAGCATCGGCAGACGACGTCGCGCCTCGGCCAGTTCGACCTCGCTCAGCCACCCGGGGTTGGGGTTGGGGCCTCCCTGCGCTCCTGAGAAGGACGCCGAGAGCGGCTCGCGCTCATCGCCGTTGTCGCCGGGTTCGGGATCGGGAGTGCGCACGGGCATGCTCCCTGTATATCAACCGTCCGCCCCGGATGCCGCGTGTCCCGCGCGCCGGTATCGTTCCGATCTCGATGTCGGAGGCCTTTGCGACAATGGCGGCATGAACGCTCAGCCGTCCCTCGATCCGACCGTCGTGCGGTGGTCCGTGCCTCCCGCCGAACGCGCCGGACGGCCCGTCCTGGTGCTGCTGCACGGCTATGGCTCCGACGAGCACGACCTCTTCGCACTGGTGCCGCACCTTCCCGAGGCCTATGTCGTCGCGAGCGTGCGGGCCCCGCTGGCTCCGCCTTGGCCGACGCCGGGCGCCTCGTGGTACCCGATCGAGGGTCTCGACGGTCGAGACCCCGAAGCGATCACCCTCGCCGCCCACGCCGTCGTCGCCTGGGTCCGCGAGGCCGTCGGTGAGGAGCCCGTCGGGCTGCTGGGCTTCTCGCAGGGCGGCGCGGTCGCGCTCCAGACCCTGCGCGTCGATCCGGACGCCGTGTCGTTCGCCGTCGTCCTCGCGGGCTACGCGGCGGGCGGCGAGCTCCCCGGCGATGCCCTCCTCGCGAATCGTCGCCCGCCGGTGTTCTGGGGCCGAGGCGCCGCAGACGATGTCATTCCTGCGGCTCTGGTCGATGTGACGGCGCAATGGCTTCCCGTGCACAGCGAGCTGAGCGGTCGGGTCTATCCGGGGTTGACGCACTCCATCTCGCAGGACGAGCTCGACGACGTCCGGGCCTTCCTCGACGCCCGTCTGGCCGATCGCGGTACGACCGCGAGCGGCTGAGCCGGGCGCGCGACGACGGCCTGCCGACGTTCGTTCCCGCGCCCGATGCTGAGGATTCAGCGATCTTCGCCTGGACGGCACCGGCGGTTCCGCGGCGGGCGAACGTCAACCCCGACCCGATGTCGGAGGTCCGGGAGAAGATGTCGACATGGCCGACGTGCTGGAGAGATTCGGTCCTGCGACGCAGGACTGGTTCCGTGGCGCCTTCTCGGCGCCGACCAACGCGCAGAAGGGCGCGTGGGAATCCGTGTCTTCGGGGCGGAACGCCCTCGTCGTCGCGCCTACGGGTTCGGGCAAGACGCTGTCGGCGTTCCTCTTCGCGATCGATCGGGTGTTCCGCGAGAAGGGCCCCGAGACCCCGGATGCCGCTCCCTCGCCGCGCGGCAAGCGTTCGACGCCGAAGGTCCCCAAGGCGGTCCCCACCGACACCCGCATCCTCTACATCTCCCCGTTGAAGGCGCTCGGCGTCGATGTCGAGCGCAACCTCCGCTCGCCTCTCGTCGGTATCGGCCAGTCCGCTCGCCGCCTCGGCATCGAGGTGCCCTCGGTGACCGTCGGCGTGCGCTCGGGCGACACGAGTTCGAGCGATCGTCGCAAGCTCGTGACAGCTCCGCCCGACATCCTCATCACGACGCCCGAGTCGCTGTATCTCATGCTCACGAGCCAGGCGGCAGAGACCCTGCGCGGTGTGCACACCGTCATCATCGACGAGGTGCACGCGGTCGCGGCGACCAAGCGGGGCGCTCACCTCGCCGTGAGTCTGGAGCGCCTCGACGCCCTGCTCGACAAGCCCGCCCAGCGCATCGGACTGTCTGCGACGGTACGACCCATCGACGAGGTGGCCCGTTTCCTCGGCGGAGCACAGCCCGTCGACATCGTCGCCCCCAAGGCCACGAAGGCGTTCGACCTCTCGGTCGTCGTGCCCGTCGACGACATGCTCAACCCACCGCCTCCTCCGGGCTCCCCCGCCCCCGACGACGCCAGCGACGCAGAGTGGTTCTCCGATCGTCCCGAGGCCACCGAGGTCTCGGGCTCGGTCTGGCCGCACGTCGAAGAGGCCATCGTCGACCGCATCCTCGAACGCCGCTCGACCATCGTGTTCGCCAACTCGCGCCGCCTGGCCGAGCGCCTGACGGGGCGTCTGAACGAGATCTACGCCGAGCGGCAGGGCATCGACGTGCCCGAACCGACCGTGCCCGCCGCCACGATGGCGCAAGCGGGTTCCTCGGCGGGTGTCGCGGCCATCCTCGCGAAGGCCCATCACGGCTCCGTGTCGAAAGAGCAGCGCGCGCAGGTCGAAGACGAGCTCAAATCCGGCACCCTGCGCTGCGTCGTCGCCACGAGCAGCCTCGAGCTCGGTATCGACATGGGCTCCGTCGACCTCGTCATCCAGGTGGAGTCGCCACCCAGTGCGGCATCCGGTCTGCAGCGTGTCGGCCGTGCCGGCCACCAGGTCGGCGAGGTCAGCCGGGCCGCCCTCTTCCCCAAGCACCGCAGCGACGTCCTGCACACCGCTGTCGTGACCGAGCGCATGCTGGCGGGGCGCATCGAGGCCATCTCGGTGCCGCAGAACCCGCTCGACATCCTCGCGCAGCAGACGGTGGCCGCCTCGGCCCTGGGCTCCATCGACGTCGAGGAGTGGTTTGAGACGGTCAAGCGCAGCGCGCCCTTCCGCTCTCTCCCCCGCTCCGCGTACGAGGCCACCCTCGACCTCCTGGCCGGGCGGTACCCCTCCGACGAGTTCGCCGAACTGCGCCCCCGCCTCGTCTGGGACCGCGACGCCGGCACCCTCACCGGGCGCCCGGGCGCACAGCGCGTGGCCGTGACCAGCGGCGGGACCATTCCCGACCGCGGTCTGTTCGGTGTCTTCGTCGCGGGAGAATCGCAGAACGCGCGCGTCGGAGAACTCGACGAAGAGATGGTCTACGAATCCCGCGTCAACGACGTCTTCACGCTCGGCACCACGAGCTGGCGCATCGTCGAGATCACGCACGACCGTGTCAACGTGCTCCCCGCCTTCGGCCAGCCCGGCAAGCTGCCGTTCTGGCATGGCGACGGCATCGGTCGCCCCGCCGAGCTGGGCGAGGCGCTCGGCAAGTTCTCGCGCGACATCGCCGCGGCCGACCGTGGCAAGGCCGAGGAGCGCCTTCGCGAGTCGGGACTGGACGACAACGCGATCACCAACCTGCTCGCGTACCTGGCCGAGCAACGCGAGGCGACCGGGAGCCTCCCCACCGATCGCACGCTGACCGTCG
>JAKOMY010000294.1 GCA_022702225.1 Microbacteriaceae bacterium
AGTCGGCATCCCGCTCCCCGGCGCCGGATCGTAGGCTGATCGCATGTCCCGACTGCAGGCCGACGCCCCCGCCGACCTCTGGGTGCCCGTGACGGGTTCGCTCGGCTTCCGCGGCCGCCGCCACCGGAAGGCCGCGATCGGCATGCTGCTGAGCCAGGCCAATCAGGCCGCCGGCGCCGCTCCGAAGCCGGGCGGCGGTGCGTTCGCCTGGATCCTGAGCCAGGCGGCGCCCCTTCTCATGCGCCGCGCGGCCGGGCGCGTGCTCGTCTGGGTCTGGAAGAGCGACCCCGAGCTGCTCGTCGTGATGGCGCAGCTGCAAGAGGCCACGCCCCAGCTGCGAACCGCTCGCGCGATGATGCCGATGGAGTACGACGACACCGAGTCGTTCCGAAACCCCCATCTCGGTGTGGGCGAGAAGCTCGCGATGCCGCTCCCGAGCGATCCGAAGACGCCGCCGTTCGCCACCTACACGTGGGACACGGGTTCGCACTTCGTCACCGTGACGGCCGTGTGCTCGGATCGCGAGCGTTTCGGCACGGTCATCGCGTCGGTCGACGAGGTGGCGCGCACGATCCGGGTGGTCGACGACATGAAGCTCGGCGAGTCGCCCACGGTCCTGCGACTCGACCCGGCCTGACCCGGGGAACCGTCCGGAGAACGGGCGTCGCGTTCGACACGGGGAGATCTCGGCGGAACCGCCCTGTTACCGAGGCGCACCCCTGTGTCGTCGTACCGACCGAGCAAGACGGGTGTTATCGGCCGACAGCTCGGGAGAGACCGAGAAGAAGACGGCGCGTCAGTCGCCGTGCATGTCGCGCGGCCGCCACAGCACGATGTCGGTGGCGCGGCGCACGCGGGCTCCGTGGCGGAGGGTCACGACCGATCCGGTCGCCCCGGCCGCGAAGACACGGGCCCCGGGGCGGGACTGCCGCTCGATCGTGAGCTGACGTTCGAGGTCGTTCACACGGCGGGCGAGCTCGTGCACCCGCTCCTCGAGGGCGAGCAGGCGGGCGATGGCCGGCAGGCTCATGCCCTCGCCCGAGAGCCGTGCGACTTCGCGCAACTGCTGCACGTGGCGGCTCGAGTACCGCCGTGACCCGCCCTGTGTGCGCGCGGGCACGACGAGACCGAGCCGGTCGTACTGCCGCAGGGTCTGCGGGTGCATGTTCGACAGCTCGGCGGCCGCGGCGATGGCGAAGATCGGAGCGTCTTCGTCGATCTCTCTCTCGGACACGTCTTCACCTCTTTCGTCGTGCCGGGTACGGTGCCGGGTTCTCGGCATCCTGTCGTATCGGATGCCGAGAACCTCGGCGACGCGCGCGGTGTTATCGCGCCTTGGCCATCAGGTCGGCGCGGGGGTTCTCTTTGGGCTCGAGCTCGTGGAACCGCTCGAGGGCTTCGCGAGCGGCGTCGTCGAGATGAGTGGGAACCGCGACCTGGACCTCGGCGAGCAGGTCGCCGGAGCCCTTCGTGGTCTCGATTCCGCGTCCCTTGACGCGCAGCACGCGGCCGGACGGCGTTCCGGGGGCGACGCGCAGGCGGACGGGGTCGCCCCCCAGCGTCGGCACCTCGATGGTCGCGCCCAGCGCCGCCTCGGTGAAGGTGACCGGCACGGTGAGGCGGAGGTTGAGTCCGTCCCTCGTGAACACCGGGTGCGGACGCACCGCGACGGTCACGACGATGTCGCCGCTCTCGCCGCCGTCGGGCGACTTGCGCCCCCGTCCGCGCAGACGGATCTTCTGCCCGTCCGAGACGCCGGCCGGGATCTTCACTTTGAACGGCACGTTGTCTTCACCCGCGAGGGTGATGGTCTCGCCCTTGGCCGCGGTGACGAAGTCGAGCGTCGTCCGCGCGGTGACGTCGGCGCCCTTCTGCGGGCCGCCGAAGCCGCGGAACCCTCCGGTCGTCTGGCCGAACCGGCCGGAGCCGAAGCCGCCGCCCTGTTGGTCGAACATCGTGAAGAAGTCGTCGAAGCCCCCCGATGGCGCCTGGCGCCCCTGGCCGAAGCGGCTGAAGACGTCGTCGAAGCCGCCCCCGCCCCCGGCCCCCGGAGCCGAGAAGCGCGCCCCCGAGCCCATGGCCCGGATCTGGTCGTACTCCTCGCGCTGCTCGGGGTCGTTGAGCACCGAGTAGGCCTCGCTGATCTCTTTGAACTTCGCCTCGGCCTTCGCGTCTCCCGGGTTCGAGTCGGGGTGGTACTGGCGCGCGAGCTTGCGGTACGTCTTCTTCAGATCGGCAGCGCTGACGCTCTTGTCGACACCGAGGACCTTGTAGAAGTCCTTGTCGAACCAGTCCTGACTCGCCATTCGTCCTCCTCCTAGGCCGGCACGGCGACGACGACCTTCGCCGGTCGCAGTTCGACCGAACCGAGGCGGTAGCCGACCTCGACGACCTCGAGGATCGTCGTCTCGGTCACGCCCGGAGTCGGGGCCTGGAAGATCGCCTCGTGCTGCTGCGGGTCGAACACGTCGCCGACGGCGCCGTACGAGACCACGCCGAGGCGCTCGGCCACGGCCCGCACCTTGTCACCGATGGCCGCGAGCGGGGTGCCCTCGACCAGATCGCCGTGCTTGGCGGCGCGGTCGAGGTCGTCCATGACGGGTAGCAGGCCCTTCACGGCCTCACCCTTGGCGCGCTCGATCTCACGCTCGCGCTGCTCCTCGGTGCGCCGACGGTAGTTGGCGTACTCGGCCTGCAGGCGCTTGAGGTCGATCAGCAGCGAGGCCTCCTTGTCGGAGGAAGCCCCCTCTGCGGCGGCCTCGGGCGTCTGCTCGGCCCCGAGGATGTCGTCGATGGTCAGGCCCTCGGCATCCGGTTCCTGCGTCTCGGACTGCTCGCCCGACGGCGCGGGGCCGGAGGTGTTCTCCTCCGGCCCCGTCTCGTCAGGACCGGCGCCCGAGCCCGTGGGCTGTTCGTCGTCCTTGTGTGCCATGTTCTATCGCTTACTTCTTGTTCTCGTCGGTCGGCTCGTCGTCGACGACCTCGGCGTCGATGACGTCTTCCTCGGGGTTCGGCGTCTCACCGTTGCCGGGCTGGCCCACGTTGGGGTCGGCCTGCTCGCCCGCGGCCTGCGAGGAGGCGTAGATGGCCTCGCCGAGCTTGCCCTGGCTGGCGTTCAGCTTGTCGAACGCGGTCTTGACCGCGTCGTCGTCGTCGCCGGCGAGAGCCGTCTTGAGTGCGTCGACATCGCCCTGCACCTCGGTCTTGACCTCGGCGGGGAGCTTGTCCTCGTTCTCTTTGATCAGCTTCTCGATCGAGTACGACAGGGTCTCGGCCTGGTTGCGGGTCTCGGCGGACTCGCGGCGCTTCTTGTCGTCGGCCGCGTTCTCTTCGGCCTCGCGCACCATGCGCTCGATGTCTTCCTTCGGCAGCGACGAACCACCGGTGATGGTCATCGACTGCTCCTTGCCGGTGCCCTTGTCCTTCGCCGAGACGTGCACGATGCCGTTCGCGTCGATGTCGAAGGTGACCTCCACCTGCGGGATGCCGCGGGGGGCCGGGGCGATGCCGGTGAGCTCGAAGGTACCGAGCGGCTTGTTGTCGCGGGTGAACTCGCGCTCGCCCTGGAAGACCTGGATCGCGACCGACGGCTGGTTGTCGTCGGCGGTGGTGAAGGTCTCGCTGCGCTTGGTCGGGATGGCCGTGTTGCGCTCGATGAGCTTGGTCATGATGCCGCCCTTGGTCTCGATGCCGAGGCTCAGGGGGGTGACGTCGATGAGCAGGACGTCCTTGCGCTCGCCCTTGAGGACACCGGCCTGCAGGGCTGCACCCACGGCCACGACCTCGTCGGGGTTCACGCCCTTGTTGGCATCCTTGCCCGTCTCCTTCTTGACGAGCTCGGCGACCGCGGGCATGCGGGTCGAGCCGCCGACGAGCACCACGTGGGCGATGTCGTCGACCTTGACGCCGGCCTCGCGGATGACGTCGGAGAAGGGCTTGCGGGTGCGGTCGAGGAGGTCCTTGGTGAGGTCCTCGAACTTCGCGCGGGTGAGCGTCTCGCTGAGCGAGACGGGGCCCGAGTCGGTGAGCGACAGGTACGGCAGGTTGATGCTGGTCGAGGTCGAGCTCGACAGCTCCTTCTTGGCCTGCTCGGCCGCTTCCTTCAGACGCTGCAGGGCGATCTTGTCACCCGAGACGTCGACGCCGGTCGTGTCCTTGAACTGCTTGATGAGGTAGTCGACGACGCGCTGGTCCCAGTCGTCTCCACCGAGGCGGTTGTCGCCCGAGGTGGCGCGCACCTGGATGGTCGAGAAGTCGTCGTCCTTGCCCACTTCGAGCAGCGAGACGTCGAAGGTTCCACCACCGAGGTCGAAGACCAGGATGAGCTCGTCTTCCTTACCCTTGTCGAGGCCGTACGCGAGGGCTGCCGCGGTGGGCTCGTTGATGATGCGCAGCACGTTGAGGCCCGCGATCTCACCCGCCTCTTTGGTGGCCTGACGCTCGGCGTCGTTGAAGTACGCGGGCACCGTGATGACGGCGTCGGTCACGCTGTCACCGAGGTACTCCTCGGCGTCGCGCTTGAGCTTCTGGAGGATACGGGCCGAGATCTCCTGCGGCGTCCACTTCTTGCCGTCGACGTCGAAGGTCCAGGTGGTGCCCATGTGGCGCTTCACGCTGGAGATCGTGCGGTCGACGTTGGTGACGGCCTGGCGCTTGGCGGTCTCGCCGACGAGCACCTCGCCATCCTTCGTGTAAGCGACGACCGAGGGGGTCGTGCGGAAACCCTCGGCGTTGGCGATGACCTTGGGCTCGCCACCCTCGAGCACGCTCACGACGGAGTTGGTCGTACCGAGGTCGATTCCCACTGCACGGGGCATATGTGTCTCCTTGCTTGTGAGCACGGCCGTTGCCGCACTCGGGGTTCTGGATGAAAGTCTCTGCGCGGGTTGAGCCGCGATGACTCAAGGCTAACGCACGCCCTTCGGGTCGTCAAGGAGAGTTGATATGAATTGGCTCAACTTACGATCCCGCGCCCGAGAAACGCGCCACGGGGAATCGCGTCGCCGAGGCCGCGAAGCGGCGGGCGCCGTCCGCCAAGAGGCGACGGAACTCCTCCGTCGCGGTCGGCCCCGCACCGACCTCGACCTCGCGCGCCTCGAGCCCCGGAAAGACGGCATCACAGAAGTCGTCGACCCCCAGGCCATGAGCCTGCCCGGGCCCCGCCAACCCGGTGGCGACCGCCGGCGGGATGAGCTCCGTCACGGCGACCGGGGTGTCGGCGAGCGCGTGGCGGAGCGTGACCGTCCACCCGTGCAGAGCGGCCTTCATGGCGCTGTAGACGGGCGCGAAGGGTTGCGGAGTGAAGGCCCCGCCCGAGGTGACGTTGACGACCTGCCCAGCCGGGGCCGCGCGCAGCACGGGCAGCAGAAGAGTTGTCAGGTGCACGGGGGCCGCGAACAGCAGGTCGAGTTCGCGCTGCCGCTCGGGCCAGGGGCTGGCATCCTCGGCCACGCTCACGCGCCGCTGGATGCCGGCGTTGTTCACCAGCACATCAAGCCGGTCGTAGCGCTCCACGATGGCGTCGGCGAGCGCGTCTCGACCCTCGGGCGCCTCGAGATCGACGGCGATGCTCGTCGCACCCGGGATGACCTGCGGCACGTCGTCGAGGCGCGCGGAGGGTCGGGCCGCCACGACGACCCGCACCCCCGCCCCCGCATATCGGCGGGCCAATCCGAGTCCGATTCCTGCGGTTCCTCCGGTGATGAGGGCGATTCGAGATGTTGTCATGTCAACATAGTGTGCGCTTCGTGTTGCTATGTCAACACAGCGGTAGGGTCGACGCATGGCCTCACGACTCGATGACGACGAGATGCGTCGATGGATCGCCTGGAAACGAGCGACCGAGAACGTCTCGACATCCGTCGTGTCCGCGATCGCCGACGCAACCGGCCTCTCCAGCGCCGACTTCTCGGTGCTGACGCGAGTGATCGAAGAGGGGCAGGGCAGCATCCGCCAGCAGCGCCTCTCGGATGAGCTCGGCTGGGAACGCAGCCGCCTCTCGCGGCACCTGGCGCGCATGCACGATCGCGGCCTCGTCGAACGCGGGGGCGATTCGAGCGAGCGCCGGATCACCGCGACCGCTCACGGGCGCGAGCTGACGGCGGTCGCTCGGGCGGCTCATGCCTCGGCGGTGCGTCGAGCCCTCCTCGACGTGGCCGCACACGGAGCCCCCTTCTGGCCGACCATCGAAGATCTCGGCGGGGCCTGATCCGAGTCGCCTCCACCGCCCGAAGACGACGACGCCCCCGCCGCCGGAAGGCAGCGGGGGCGTCGAACGGATGCCGGGGCTCAGTCGCGATCGCGGTCGCGGCGCTGGGGACGGTCGCTGCGCTTGGCGGAGCGACCACCCTGGTCGAGGCGGAGGTCGATCAGCTGACCCGAGATCCGAGTGTCGGCGAGGCGGCCGATCGTGTCGCTCGACAGGTCGGCGGGGAGCTCGACGAGTGAGAAGTCCTGGCGGATCTGGATCGCGCCGAAATCACCCCGGCGCAGACCCCCCTCGTTCGCGAGGGCGCCGACGATCTGACGCGGCTCGACGCGCTGGCGACGACCGACCGCGATGCGGTAGGTCGCGAAGCGGCCCGAGGAGTCGCGGCGCGGGGCGCCGTCGCGCGAACCGCCATCACGCGATCCGCCCTCGCGCGCGGGCCGATCGTTGTCGAAACGCTGCTGACGGAAGGCCTCGGCCTCGAGCAGCAGCGGCGTGTCGCCCTGGGCGACCACGGCGAGAGCCGCCGCCACATCGGCCTCGGGGACGTCGTGATGCGCGACGTAGTGGGCCACGACGTCGCGGAACGTCGCGATGGCCGCGGTGTCCTCGAGGGCGGTGGTGATCGCGTCGTCGAAACGGGTCAGGCGCGTGGCGTTGACGTCGTCGACGCTCGGCAGCGACATCTCGGT
>JAKOMY010000313.1 GCA_022702225.1 Microbacteriaceae bacterium
CCGTAGCCCGCGAGCGAGGCCGCCAGGTTGATCGTGGTCGTCGTCTTGCCGACGCCGCCCTTCTGGTTGCAGAGGGCGATGATGCGAGCCGGGCCGTGGCTGTCGAGCGGCTTGGGGGTGGGGAACCCCTGGTAGGGGCGACCGGTGGGTCCGAGGATGACCTCGTCTGCGCCCGTCTTCTGGCCCTTTGTGCTCGCCGACACCGAGTCTCCCGCCTTCGTCATAACGTCCCCGAGTCTAGCCGCCGCCCGCCGCCGAGCCCGTGTGACCCGCGGGTGGTCGCCGCCTCGGCACACGGCATCCTTCCGCCCCGCACAACCTCAGCGATTCGCACGACCTCAGCGCGAGAGGACCGCGTCCCGCTGAGTCTGCGCGAATCCCCGACCTCGTGCGCGCCGCAGCCCGGCCCGCGGTCCCCGCACCTGTCGCAGGACCGCAACCCGTCGCACAACCTCCGTGATTCGTACACCCTCCGCGCGAAAGGCCCGCATCCCGCTGACTCTGCGCGAATCACTGACCGTACGTCGAAGCCCGCTTCGCGTCGACCGCCCGCGCGCGCCGCACCTGCACGACCACCGCCAGCGCGAGCGTCAGCGCCGCCCAGGCCGCGGCGACCTTCGTCAGCACGCCGTAGATGAGGTGCGTGGGCGTGTAGTCCGCGCCGAACCCGCCCTGCACCGCGAGCGCGACGAGCGCGGCACCGACCAGCGCGACCGGGAGCGAAAGCCACCACGCCGCGCGGGCGGCATCCGGGATCACCCTCCGCACCGGGTGCGGCGCGTGCCGCGACAGCCACACGAGAGCGAAGATCGCGAGCACGAGCAGGCCGAACGCGCTCGACGCATGCTGCAGCCACTTCGCGCCCGTGAACATCCCCCACTGCCCCGAGAGCGCCGGGAACAGTTGCTCCCCCACCCGGCCTTCGTGCGTGAACAGGTCCCACGCGATGTGCGAGACGACGCCCAGCGCGAGCGAGACGACGAGCCACAGGATGCCGACGACTCCCCCGCCCACGCTCTCGCGCAGCGCCGTGCGGGCACCGGCATCCCACTCCGCCGGCAGGCGCTCCGCGACCGCGCGCGGCAGCAGCTCCCGGGTCGCCGGTCGCAGCACGCACCGCCACACGAGCAGGAGCACGAACGCCACCACGACGGTGATCGGCACCCACGCGAAATCGTGCGTGAGTCCGTAGCCGGGCCACATCCCGCGAACGAAGAGCGGCAGGTCCGGAGTCATCGCCCCGATCGCGATCGCCGCCGGAACCAGCCGCGTGCGCAGGAAGGGCAGCGCGACGACGGCGTGGCTCGGCGTGAACGGCATGTCAGCTCAGGAACAGCCCCGCGAGCGTCTTCTTGCCGCGGCGGAGCACCGAGACACCGCCGGGGAGCGTGCCCTCGACGACCGCCTCGTCGCTCGTGACCTTCTCGCCGTCGAGCGAGACACCGCCCTGCGAGATCGCTCGTCGCGCTTCGCTGAGGCTCGCACACAGCCCCGTGGCGGTGAGCGCTTCGACGACGGTGGATCCGGCGGCGACGGTCGCGTGGGGCAATTCCTCGAGCGCACTGCGCAGCACGGCGGCGTCGAGCACGGTCACATCACCCTGCCCGAACAGCGCCTCGGTCGCGGCGATGACGGCCTCGGTCGCCTCGACGCCGTGCACGGTCGTCAGCACCTCACGAGCGAGACGCTTCTGCGCCGCACGACGGAACGGCTCCGTCTCGACGAGGGTCTCGTACTCCTCGATCTCGGCGCGCGTGAGGAACGTGAACACCCTGAGGCGCTCGATCACGTCGCGGTCGTCGGTGTTGAGCCAGAACTGGTACATGACCCACGGACTGCACATCTCGGCATCGAGCCAGATGGCGTTGCCCTCGCTCTTGCCGAACTTCGTGCCGTCGCTGTTGGTGATCAGCGGCGTGCCGATGGCGTGAACCGAGACCCCCTCGACGCGGCGAACGAGATCGGTGCCGCTGGTGAGGTTGCCCCACTGGTCGCTGCCGCCGGTCTGCAGGATGCAGCCGTACTGGCGGAACAGCTCGAGGTAGTCCATGCCCTGAAGGATCTGGTAGCTGAACTCGGTGTAGCTGATCCCGGCCTCGGAGTTCAGGCGCGCGCTGACCGCGTCTTTCTTCAGCATCGTGCCGACGCGGAAGTGCTTGCCGATCTCGCGGAGGAAGTCGATGGCGCTGAGCGGCGCCGTCCAGTCGAGATTGTTGACGATGCGCGCGGCGTTCTCGCCCTCGAAGCTGAGGTAGCGCTCGACCTGATCCCGAAGTTTGCCGACCCACTCGGCCACCGTCTCGGGCGTATTCAGGGTGCGCTCGGCCGTCGGGCGAGGATCGCCGATCAGGCCCGTCGACCCGCCCACGAGCCCGAGCGGGCGGTGCCCGGCGAGCTGCAGCCGGCGCATGGTGAGCAGCTGCACGAGGTTGCCCAGGTGCAGGCTCGGGGCGGTCGGGTCGAAGCCGCAGTAGAACGTGATGGGGTCGCCACCGAGGAGCTCGCGCAGCTCGCCCTCATCGGTCGAGACGTGCACCAGACCGCGATACACCAGCTCGTCCCAGACGTTGTCGAAGGTCGGGTCGTTGGCGGGGGCGAGGGCGCTCACGGGCGCCGCATCGGTGGAGGCAGACACCGGTTCAGGCTATCAGCGGGGGTGTCCGAGTCCGGATGCCATCGCCCGGGCGCTCAGCGGGGTCGCCGCGGAGACTGGCCGGCGGCGGGCGGCTCAGCGAAAAGAAGCAGCGTCCTCGAAGCCGTCTCCCCCGGTGATGACCATCGACCGTGTCGACCTCAGTCGGTGTCCCTCGCGCGACGCGTCAGTGCGCGTGCACGCCCCACCACACGAGGAATGCGACCGCGAGCGAGGTGACCCAGCTCACGAGGCTGCCGATGAGGAAGTACTCGGCGCGGTCTCCGTCGTCGCGGTCGCGCGAGATCTCGGGGAATCGCACGATTCCCTTCGCCGCGAGCACCGCGGCGAGCAGCGTGTACGCCCCGGTCAGCGTCAGCACGAAGACGAGGATGCGCTCGAGCGGCCCGATGAGTCGACCGCCTCTGAGGGTCGGCACCGCGTCGCGCTCGGGATCGGCCGCGCGCCCGCCCATCTCGGACCGCAACGCGATGCGCACCACCGCGTTGCCCGACTCCAGCAGGAACACCAGAGAGCCGATGACGAGGACGGCGACGTCGATCGACGCCGACGCCCCCGGCCGATAGGCGGCCCATGCCTCGCCGAGCAGGCCCGGCCGCTCGCGCCCCGGCGCGATGACCACGCACGCCGCGGCGGCGAGCGCGAGCAGGGCGACCGGCCACAGCCCCGCTCGAGCGGGACCGTCTTCGGGCACGACCCACGTCCAGATGGCGGCGACGGCGACGGCGAGGAGTCCGGCGATCACGGCGTCCAGTCCCGCCGAGACGATGACGAGAGCGAGGGATGCCACGGCGAAGGCGAGCCAGCGCCGCGTGCGGATCATCTGACGGATGAGGTCGACCGCGCCCACCGCGAGCAGCAGGAGGCCGGCGGCGATCATGAGCGCACCCGCGCGGTGAGAGCCGCGAAGCCCTCGACGAGAGCGGCGGATCCGGCGGCGGAGAGCGCCTGTGATACCGCGGACTGGCTGATGCCCTCGGTGTCGGCGAGTTCACGCTGAGAGCGTCCGACGCAGCGTCCGTAGGTCAACCGACGCGATCGCTCGCTCATGGCCGACACGAGCTGGTCGCGGCTCAGGGCGTAGGCGCGGGCCAGCGCGATGGTCTCGGTCATGCTGGCATCCTGCCCCTCGGCGAGAACGATCCAGGTGCGCGCGAGCGGCGCGGCGCGGGTCTGCAGCCGTTCGATGTGGTCGATGGCCTCTCGAGCGGCCCACCATGCCGGACCCTCGGGGACGGTGCGGTCGGCGAGCTCGATCGGTCGCACCTCCCCCACTCCCACACCGAAACGGCAGTCGACGTCGTCGGGCAGGGCCAGGCGCAGCAGCAGGAGCGAGGCGAGCGCACCGGAGAGGTCGTCGTACTCGCCTTGCAGCTCGTCGCCCACGACGGGCGCGAGGGGGGCCACGGCGACGGGCAGATCATGCTGAACCGCGCGCACCGACTCGACGATGGCCCGCTGCGCGCCGGCGCGATCGTCGAGTCGCCGAGAGGCGATGATGTCGGCGATCACAGCGACGGTCATGAAATAAGTCTAACGCTTATTATCTCGTCATGATAAGCGAATAGCTGATACTCAGGCGATGAGTGAGCGAGATGCCGCCTGCGCCCGGGCCACCAGCTCTTCGCGCTGTTCGCGCACGCGCTCCGGAGCAGTACCGCCGACACCCGTCCGGCTCGACACGGACCCCTCGATCGTCAGCACCTCGCGCACCCGCGGGGTGAGCTGGGGCGACACCGAGGCGAGCAGAGCGTCGTCGGCGTCTTCGAGTCCGATCTCGCGCTCCTCACACGCCCGCACCAGGGCCCCCGAGATCTCGTGGGCGTCGCGGAAGGCCACCCCCTGACGCACCAGCCATTCGGCGACGTCGGTCGCGAGCGAGAAGCCCTGCGGGGCGAGCTCGGCCATGCGATCGGTGTGGAAGCGGAGCGTGGCGATCATGCCCGAGAACGCGGGCAGAACGAGCTCGAGGGTGCGCACCGAGTCGAAGACGGGCTCTTTGTCTTCCTGCAGGTCGCGGTTGTACGCCAACGGCAGGCCTTTGAGCGTCGCCATCAGCCCCGACAGGTTGCCGATCAGGCGGCCGGCCTTGCCGCGCGCGAGTTCGGCGATGTCGGGGTTCTTCTTCTGCGGCATGATGCTCGAGCCGGTCGAGTAGGAGTCGTCGAGGGTGACGAAGCCGAACTCGCGGGTGTTCCAGAGGATCACGTCTTCGGCGAGGCGCGAGAGGTCGACGCCGATCATCGCGGTGATGAAGGCGAACTCGGCGACCACGTCGCGCGAGGCGGTGCCGTCGAGGGAGTTCTCGGCCGGACGGGCGAGACCGAGGCGGTCGGCCACCAGCTGGGGGTCGAGGCCGAGGGTCGCCCCGGCGAGCGCACCGCCGCCGTACGGCGAGACCGAGGCGCGCACCGACCAGTCGCGCAGGCGCTCGAGGCCGCGGACGAGAGCCCAGCCGTACGCCTGCAGGTGGTGGGCGAGGAGCACGGGCTGCGCGTGCTGCAGGTGGGTGCGACCGGGCATGATCGCGCCCTCGTGCGCCTCGGCCTGAGCGACCAGGGCGTCGATGAGGCGGAGGAGCTCACGCGTGATGGTGCGCGAGTGATCGATCAGGTACAGCCGCACGAGAGTGGCGATCTGGTCGTTTCGGCTGCGACCCGCGCGGAGCTTGCCGCCGAGAGCCGGGCCCACGGTCTCGATGAGCACGCGCTCGAGAGCCCCGTGCACGTCTTCGTCGCCGGGTGCGGCGAGCAGCGAGCCGTCCTGCACGCGGGCCGCGAGCTCGTCAAGGCCGTCGTGCATGGACTGCGCCTCGTCGGCCGTGAGATACCCCGCCGCCTCGAGAGCGGCGGCGTGGGCGTGCGAACCCTGGATGTCGTAGAGCGCGAGATCCCAGTCGAAGTGGGTCGAGCGGCTCAGCGCCGCCAGTTCGGGAGACGGTCCGCCCGAGAAACGGGCTCCCCACAGGGCGCCCTCGTTCGTCGATTGACCGGTCTCGCTGCTCATGGCGTCCAGCCTACCGAGGGCCACCGACGCCGCCGTCGGCGCGCGGCCCGAACCGGTGACGCTCCCCGTGCCACACTCCGGAGAAATCGCGCCCGCCGGCACCGACCACGCCAGAAACCGGCCCCCGGCGCACATTCCTCCGGAGTTCCGCACACCCCGCGCCGCGCACCCCGAGGCCAGGCCCCCGGCGTCAGCGGTGAGGTGTGACCGGCGGCCGGGTATCCCGTCCGACGATTAGACGCACGACGGCGTCGACGAACATCTCGAGGGGGCCGCGGCCGATCGTGAGCGCCCAGACCGTGCAGCCCACGATGAGCCCGAGCGTCAGGGGGACGAACAGCCCCGCCTCGCGGATGCCGACGAGGTCGGACGTGTCGCCCAGCAGGGCGGAGGCGACGATGGCCCAGACGACGAGTTGCAGCACGTACGCGGTCAGCGGCATCGACCCGACGGCGCGCAGCGGCACCGCGACCCAGCGCAGCGGCGTGCGGCACAGCAGCAGGCACGCCCCGATCGTCAACAGCGCGAAGCCGCCGGAACCGATGACCTCCCACAGTCCCGAAGAGTGGTCCTCGGCGGTCAGCACCGCCGCGAGATACGGATCCCCCGCCGCCACCGGGGCCGTGGCGATCGCGAAACCGTACCCGGCGAGCGCGAGCGAGGCGCCCGCCATGGCGAGCAGCGCCTGATCCGTGACGTTGCGCAGGTCGAGTCGGCCCACGCCCATGCCCGCCAGCAGGAACGCGATCCACACGGTGAACGGGTACGCCCACCCCACGGCGGCCTCGAGCTCGGCTCCCGCCGGACCCGCCCAGATCGGCGCCGCGTCGAAGAACGGCTGGATCCACGGCATGACGATCGCGAGCACACCGGCGGTCAGGAACAGATTCCGCGCACGCATGCCCAGAAACGGCAACGCCAGCACGAACAGCAGCGCGTACGCCGGGAGGATGACGTAGACGGGCACTCCCGTCATCACCAACGACAGGCCGATCACCCAGAGCAGGGCTCCGCGCAACGCCAGCCGGGCGGCCGCGCGGGGTCGTCGCTGCGGGGCGAGCGGCCGCGGCCCGCCGGTGACGAGGGCGATCGAGACCCCCGCGAGCACCGCGAAGAGGATCGACGAACGACCGTTCACGACGGTGACCCACGTGCTCGGATCCGGTGTGAGGGTGCGCTCGGTGTCGAGCAGGTGCGCGGCGAGCATGCCCAGGACGGCCAGCCCGCGCGCGAGGTCCACGCCGACCAGCCGGCCCGGTCCGTCGAAACGGGACCAGGCGCGGCCGAGCGGCGAAGAGGTCACTGCTGACGCAGAAGCCACACCAGGAGCGCCTTCTGGGCGTGCAGACGGTTCTCGGCCTCGTCCCAGACGACGCTCTGCGGCCCGTCGATGACCTCGGCGTCGACCTCGTAGCCGCGGTCGGCGGGCAGGCAGTGGATGAAGATCGCGTCGTCGTCGGCGTGCGCCATGAGCTCGCCGGTGACCTTGAAGCCGCCCAGGTCGCGGATGCGTGCGATCTTCTCCTCCTCTTTGCCCATCGAGACCCACGTGTCCGTGACGACGACGTCGGCTCCGGATGCCGCGGCCTCGGGGTCGGCGAGCAGGGTGATCGACCCGCCGGTCTCGGCGGCGATGCGCTCGGCGTCGGCGATCACGTCGGCGCGCGGTGCGTAGTCGGCGGGGGCCGCGACACGCACGTGCATGCCGGCGGTGACCCCCGCGAGGACGTACGAGTGGGCCATGTTGCTCTGACCGTCACCGAAGAACGACAGGGTCAGGCCCTTCAGCTCGCCCTTGTGCTCGCGGATCGTGAGCAGGTCCGCCAGCAGCTGGCACGGGTGGAAGTCGTCGCTGAGCGCGTTCACCACGGGAACGCGCGTCCCGCGCGCCATCTCTTCGAGACCCGCCTGCGCGTAGGTGCGCCACACGATCGCGGCGACCTGGCGCTCGAGCACGCGCGCGGTGTCGGAGGGGGTCTCCTTGCCGCCGAGCTGGCTGTTCGCGGTCGAGATGATCAGCGGGGAACCGCCGAGGTCGGCGATCCCGACCGCGAACGAGACACGCGTGCGGGTCGACGACTTGTCGAAGATCACGGCGACGGTCTGAGGGCCCTCGAGCGGCTTCTGCGCCCAGCGGTCCTTCTTCAGCTCGATCGCGAGGTCGAGGATCTCGGCCTGCTCGGCCGGGGTCAGGTCGTCGTCACGCAGCAGGTGGCGGGTCACGCGGGGGCTCCTTCGAGGATCAGGGCATCGGAGACGGTGGCCAGCGCGGCACCGAAGAGGTCGAGGAACGCCGAGACCTCGGCATCCTGGATCGTCAGGGGCGGCGCGATGCGGATCGAGTTGTCGTTCGCGGCGTTGACCACCAGGCCGTGCTGCTGGGCGGCGGCCACCACGGCCTTGGCGACGGGGCTGGTGAGCCCGATGCCGAGGAGCAGACCGCGACCGCGCACGCCCGACACGAGCGGGGAGCCGAGGGCGGCGATCCCCTCGCGCAGCTGGATCTCGCGGCGGGCGGCGTTCTCGACCAGTCCCGCCGACTCGATCTCTTCGAGCACGGCCCCGCCGACGGCGGTGCCCAGGGCGTTGCCGCCGAAGGTCGAGCCGTGCGTGCCGGGGAAGAAGAGGTCGCTGGCCGCGCCGAAGGTGATGAGCGCGCCGATCGGGAAGCCGCCGCCGATGCCCTTGGCGACCGTGATCGCGTCGGGGACGATCCCGGCGTGCTGGAAGCCGAACCAGGCGCCCGTGCGACCGGCACCGGTCTGGATCTCGTCGACGATCAGCAGGGCCCCGTGGCGCGCGGTGATCTCGCGCGCAGCCTGCAGGTAGCCCTCGGGCAGCTCGACGACCCCGGCCTCGCCCTGGATGGGCTCGACGAGCAGCGCCGCCACGCGCTCGTCCATCGCGGCCTCGAGAGCGTCGATGGTGGCGTCGATGTGCTCGACGCCCGGCACCATCGGCAGGAAATCGGCCTGCAACGCGGGCTTGCCGGTGAGGGCGAGAGCACCCATCGTGCGGCCGTGGAATCCGCCCTTGAGGGTCAGGATCCGGGTGCGGTCGGTACCGCGACCGTGCAGGCGCGCGAGTTTGAGAGCGGCCTCGTTGGCCTCGGCACCCGAGTTGCCGAAGTACACACGGCCCGACTCGCCCGTGCCCGCGAGACGCTTCAGGCGCGCGGCCATCGCCAACTGCGGGGGCGTGGCGAAGTAGTTCGACACGTGCGCGAGCGTGGCCGCCTGATCGGCGATCGCCTTCACGAACACGGGGTGCGCGTGGCCCAGGGCGTTCACGGCGATGCCCGCGAGGAAGTCGAGGTACTTGGTGCCCTCGCTGTCCCAGACGTACGCGCCTTCTCCGCGCACGAACAGCGCCATGCGGTCGCCGAAGCTGCGGACCAGGTCGCGTCCGGCGTCGTCCTGCCAGGTTGCGGTGGTCATGCGACCACCTCCGTTCCGATTCCCTTGCTGGTGAACAATTCGACGAGCACCGAGTGCGGCACGCGTCCGTCGATGATGGCCGCGGTGGGCACTCCCCCGTCGACGGCGTCGAGACACGCCTGCATCTTCGGGATCATCCCCGACTCGAGCTTCGGCAGCATCGCGCGCAGCTCCGTCGAGGTCAGGTGCGACACCAGCGAGTCACGGTTCGGCCAATCGGCGTAGAGCCCGGGGACGTCGGTGAGCACGACGAGCTTCTTGGCGTTGAGGGCCGTCGCGAGCGCCGCCGCCGCGGCATCCGCATTCACGTTCAACGACGCGCCGGGGTTGTCGAGGTCGGGCGCGATGCTCGACACGATCGGCACGCGGCCGGCGGCCAGGTGGTCGAGGACCGGCTGCGGGTCGACCGTGACGACATCGCCGACACGACCGAGATCGTGCTCGACACCGTCGACGACGACGCCGCGACGGCGGCCGCCGAAGAGTCCCGCATCTTCGCCGCTCAGGCCGGTGGCCAGGGGGCCGTGGGCGTTGACCTTCGCCACCAGCTGCGGGTTGATCTGCCCGGTCAGCACCATGCGGACCACGCTGATCGCCTCGGTCGAGGTCACGCGGTAACCGCCGCGGAACTCGCTCGGGATGTCGAGGCGGTCGAGCATCGACGAGATCTGCGGGCCGCCGCCGTGCACGACGACGGGCTTGACGCCGACGTAGCGGAGGTAGGCGATGTCGGCGGCGAAAGCGTTCTGCAGCTCGTCGCTGACCATGGCGTTCCCGCCGTACTTCACCACCACCACCTGGTCGCGGTACTTGCGCACCCAGGGCAGCGACTCGACGAGCGTGACCGCCCGTTCGCTCGCCTGGGCGGGATCGGTGTCTTGGAGATCGACGTGGGTCATGAGGAGTAAGCGCTGTTCTCGTGGACGTAGTCGTGCGTGAGGTCGTTGGTGCGGATCGTCGCCGTCGCCTCGCCGACGCGCAGGTCGATGACGAGGTCGGTGGCGCGCGGGGTGAGGTCGACGTCTTCGCGGGGGCGGTCGGGGCCGCCGGCGGTGCACACGCGCACCCCGTTCATCCATACGTCCACGTCGTACGGGTCGAAGGCCGCGTCGGTCGTGCCGATCGCGGCGAGCACGCGGCCCCAGTTGGGGTCGTTGCCGAAGATCGCCGCCTTGAACAGATTGTTCCGAGCGACCGAGCGACCGACCTCGACGGCATCGTCCTCGCTCGCGGCGTTCACGACCTCGATCGTGATGTCGTGGCTGGAGCCCTCGGCATCGCCCTGCAGTTGCGCGGCCAGATCGTCGCACACCGCGGCGAGCGCTGCGGCGAACTCATCGGCATCCACGCGGATGCCACTGGCTCCGCTGGCGAGGAGCGTGACCTGGTCATTGGTCGACATGCACCCGTCGGAGTCGAGGCGGTCGAAGCTGACCCGCGTCGCAGAGCGAAGGGCCGCGTCGGCCTCGGCGGCGTCGAGCACGACGTCGGTCGTGAGAACGACGAGCATGGTCGCCAGGCCCGGGGCGAGCATGCCGGCGCCCTTCGCCATCCCGCCGATCGACCATCCCTCACCGGCGTGGACCGCGCGCTTGGGCCGGGAGTCGGTGGTCATGATCGCCAGCGACGCGTCTTCTCCGCCCTCGGCGGACAGGGCGGCCACGCCCTCGTCGACGCCCCGCAGAACCTTGGCCCGGAACGCCTCGTCCCCCGTGCCGATGAGGCCGGTGGAGCACACCACCACATCGCCTGCCCCGACACCGAGGAGCTCGGCGGCACGCTCAGCGGTTTGATGAGTGGTCTGGAAGCCGAACGAACCGGTGAAACAGTTGGCCCCGCCGGAGTTCAGGACGACCGCCTCGATCGTGCCGTCCTTGACGACCTGCTCCGACCAGAGGATCGGGTTGGCCTTGGCGCGGTTCGACGTGAAGACGGCGGCACCCACTTTGAGCGGGCCGCGGTTGACCACGAGGGCGACGTCGCGCGCGCCGGTCGATTTCAGGCCGACCGCCACACCGGCGGCCTCGAATCCTGCGGGGGCGGTCACGCTCACGGGGCGACTCCGTTCAGGGGAAGGGCGGTGGTCTCGGCGAGACCCAGCGCCAGGTTCATGGACTGGATGGCAGCGCCGGCGGTGCCCTTGACCAGATTGTCGACCGCCGCGACGACCGTCACCCGGTTCGCCGCGCGATCGATCGCGATTCCCATCGATGCGATGTTGGCGCCGAGCACGTCGGCCGTCCGCGGGAAGACGCCCTGGGGAAGCAGCTCGACGAAGGGCTCGCCGGCGTAAGCCGTCTCCCAGGCACCGCGGATCTCGGCATCCGTCACTCCCTCCCGGATCGGAGCGGACGAGGTGGCGAGGATGCCGCGCGACATCGGAACCAGAACGGGAGTGAAAGAGAGCCGTACGCCGTCGCTCGGCGCCCCGGCTGCCACCAGTGCCTGGCGGATCTCGGGAATGTGACGGTGCGTACCGCCAACGGCATATGGGTTGGCGGAGCCGAGGATCTCACTCGCGAGGAGGTTCGTCTTGGCCGACTTCCCGGCACCACTGGGACCCACGGCGAGCACCGACACGATGTCGAAAGGATCGATGACTCCGGCGGCGACACCGGGAGCGAGGGAGAGAGCGACGGTGGACGCGTTGCAGCCGGGAGCGGCGATACGCGCGGCCCCGCGGAGGTTCTCGCGCTGCTTTCCCCCCGCGACGGGCAGTTCGGGGACGCCGTAGGCCCACGGGTCGGGGTGAGCCCCGCCGTAGAACGCCGCCCAGTCCTCCGCCGAGGTGAGGCGGTGGTCGGCACCCGCATCGATCACGAGCGGGGTCTCGGCCAGGGCGTCGGTGTACTGCGCGGACTGCCCGTGCGGCAGAGCGAGGAACACCACGTCGTGCCCGGCGAGCACCTCGGGAGTCGTCGGTTTCAGCTCGAGGTGCGCGAGGGAACGCAGGTGCGGCTGGTGGGCGACGAGGGGCTGCCCCGCGCTGGAGTGCGCGGTGACGGTGCGGATCTCGACGTCGGGATGAGAGGCCAGGAGGCGGAGGATCTCGCCGCCCGCATAGCCGGAAGCGCCGGAGACGGCGACCGAGAGGGTCATGTATCCACCTTACGAGTCGGGGCTGGTGCTGAAATCAGCGTGAACCGGGGCGGCGACGCCCGTACGCCCGACCGAAGGCGGGTTACGAGGTCGCCGAGAATCGGCGCGCGACCCGACGTCGACGCTCGCCACCGGTGCTCACGAAGAGCTCCTCGGTGCGCACGGTGATCGACGACATGTGGCGAGGGTATCCGCAGCGCAGGGATGGGGGCAAATCGAGCCTCCCGCCGGCCGGTGACGATCGATGCGAGCACGAACTGAGATGCCCGCCCCCCTTTGTCCCCCAAATGGGGGACAAACAACCGGTATGATGAAGTACCTGCCCTCATCGCCGGGCGCTTCCGGCAGCCCCCCTTACCGGCGGTGAGGGCAGGCCCAGCGTGCGCGATCGCGTCCGAGCGTGTGACGCACACCACGCCGTCGACGAGAGAATCCGCCGACGGTGGGAACGCCGAAGCGCCGCACGGCCTGAGCCGGCGGCGCTCCAGAACGCGTGGAATGCTCAGTCGCGAATCGCGGCGCCGAAACGCTCGGCGGCCACGGCGACACCGGCGAGCTTCGCCTCGGTCGCCTCGGCTGCGGTGAGCGTGCGGTCCTCGGCCCGGAAGCGCAGGGCGAAGGTCAGGCTCTTCGTTCCCTCGGCCAGACCCGGGCCGCGGTAGTCGTCGACGAGCCGCGCGCCTTCGAGAAGCGGAGCCCCGCCCTCGAGAAGCGCGGCACGCACCGCGCCGGCGGCGACGTCGGTCGAAATGGTCAACGACACGTCCTGAGTCGCGGCCGGGAAGCTCGAGAGGGATGCCGCGACCACGCGCGCGTGAGCGAGCTCGAGCATCGCGTCGAGGTCGAGCTCGGCCACGAGAACGCGACCGGGCAGGTCGGCGGCGGCAGCGACCGCGGGCAGCAGCTCGCCGACGTAGCCGATGTCGGTCCCCGCGGCGAGCACGCGAGCCGTGCGACCCGGGTGCAGGGCTGCACGCTGCGCCTGCACCAGCTCGATATCGAGACCCGCGGCGGCGGTGAGCACGCGCACGGCGTCGACGGCGGCGGCGAGGTCCGCTGCCACCGCGGCCTGGCCGGGCTGCTTGGCCACGGTGTGTCCCGTCAGCAGCACGGCGATATGGCGACGCTGCGGCGGAATCGATGCGTCGAGGGCCGTGAGCGTCGCGGCGTCCGGTCGCACGGCCAGCGGCGGCACCGACGGGGTGCCGTACTGCACGCCGGGCTTCGGCAGGAACACCGTGCCGGTCTCGAACAGCGCGAGATCGACGATGCCGCGTGAGACGTTGCGGTGCGCGACCTGCAGCAGGGCCGGGACGAGGGAGCGGCGCAGGAACGGCGCCAGGCCGTCGAGCGGGTTCGCGAGCTTCACGCTCGGCAGCGGGTCGCCCGACGGCGAGCCGTGCAGGGCGTTCTGCTCTTCGGTGGTGAACGGGAACGACGGCGTCTCGACGAAGCCGGCCGAGGCCAGGGCGTTCGCCACGCGACGGCGCCCCTGCTGCGCGGAGGTGAGGCCGCGACCGGACGGGGGCGTCGGGAGCACGGACGGGATGCGGTCGTAACCCTCGATGCGCGCGACCTCTTCGGCCAACGTCCACTTGTCGCCGAGGTCGTGACGCCAGGACGGCGCGGTCACGGACCAGCCGCCGTCGCGCTCGTCGACCGTGCAGCCGATGAGGCGCAGGGCCGAGACGATCTCGTCGTCGGTGTACTCGACGCCGATCAGACCGGACACGAAGCCCGCCGGAAGCGTGATGGCCTCGCGACGGTAGGTCGAACCGAGCGAGGCGCCCAGCTCGGTGTCGAGCGTGCCGCCGGCCAGCTCGACCATCAGCGTGGCGACGCGCTCCGCCGCCACGTACGGCACGAGCGGGTCGACGCCGCGCTCGAACCGGCGCGAGGCCTCGGAGGGCAGCTTGTGCCGTCGCGCGGTGCGGGCGATCGATACCTGGTCGAAGGTGGCGGCCTCGATGAGCACGTTGCGCGTGGCGTCGCTCATCTCGGTGAGCCCGCCGCCCATGACGCCGGCGAGACCGATCGGCCCCGACTCATCGGTGATCAGCAGGTCTTCGGCGTGGAGCGAACGAACCTGGCCGTCGAGGGTCTCGAGCTTCTCGCCCTGCTCCGCGCGGCGCACCGTGATGCCGCCCCGCAGACGGTCGAGGTCGTAGCCGTGGATCGGCTGGCCGAGCTCGAGCATGACGTAGTTCGTGATGTCGATGAGCACCCCGAGGGAGCGGATGCCGGCGAGCGACAGGCGCGTGATCATCCACGGCGGCGTCGGACGCGAGGGGTCGACGTCTCGCACGATCCGCGCCACGAACTCGGTCGCGCCGTGGCGTCCGCGAATGGGTGCCTGATCGGCGACCGTGACCGGGAAACCGGAGGGCGTGCGCGCTGCAGCCTCATCGTGCCCGAGGCCCGGATCGCGGAAGTCCGCCCCGGTCGCGTGCGAGTACTCGCGGGCGACACCGCGCAGCGACAGGGCGTAGCCGCGGTCGGGGGTGACGTTGATCTCGACCGCGAGGTCGTCGAGACCGAGGAGCGCGATGGCATCCGTTCCGACCGGCGCATCGATCCCGAGATCGACCAGGCGCAGGATGCCGCCGTGCTCGCTGCCGAGCCCCAGCTCTTTCGCCGAGGCGATCATGCCGTCGGACACGTGGCCGTAGGTCTTGCGGGCGGCGATCGGGAAGGGACCGGGCAGAACCGAGCCGGGCAGGGTCACCACGACCTTGTCGCCCTCGAAGAAGTTGCCCGCACCGCAGACGATGCCGCGCACTCCCCCGTGCTCGGCGCCGACGTCGACCTGGCACCAGCGGATGGTCTTGCCGTTGGACTGCGGCTCGGGAGTGAACTCCTTCACCTCTCCGACCACGATCGGGCCGGACAGCTCGAAGCGGTGCACGTCCTCTTCTTCGAAGCCGACCGACACCAGAGCCGCGAGGACGTCGTCGGGCGTGGCCTCGGCGGGCACGTCGACGTACTCGCGCAACCAGGAGAGCGGGACGCGCATCAGACCACCATTCCGAACTGCTCGCTGAAGCGCACATCGCCCTCGGCCATGTCGCGCATGTCTTGCACGTCGCTGCGGAACATGAGCGTGCGCTCGATGCCCATGCCGAAGGCGAAGCCCGAGTACTCCTCGGGGTCGATGCCTGCGGCCCGAAGGACGTTGGGGTTGACCATCCCGCACCCGCCCCACTCGATCCAGCGCGCCCCGCCCTTGAAGGTGGGGTGCCACAGATCGAGCTCGGCACTCGGCTCGGTGAACGGGAAGAAGTTCGCGCGGAAGCGCGTCTTGGCCTCGGGCCCGAACAGTACGCGCGCGGCGTGGTCGAGCGTGCCCTTGAGGTGCGCCATCGTGATGTTCTTGTCGATGACGAGACCCTCGAACTGCGTGAACACCGGCAGGTGCGTCGCATCGAACTCGTCGGTGCGGTAGACCCGGCCCGGGCACAGCACGTAGATCGGCAGGTCGCGCTCGAGCATCGACCGCACCTGCACGGGGCTGGTGTGGGTGCGCAGCACCAGGTGGCGCGCGACCGGGTCGACGAAGAACGTGTCCTGCATCTGACGCGCGGGGTGGTCGACGTCGAAGTTGAGCGCGTCGAAGTTGAACCACTCGTGCTCGAGCTCGGGGCCCTCGGCGATCTCCCATCCCATGCCGACGAAGATGTCCGACACCTGCTCCTGGAGGAGCGAGATCGGATGCCGCGCCCCGACGCGTGCGCGCTGCGGAAGGGCGGTGACGTCGATGCGCTCGGCCTCGAGCTGGGCGGCGGTCTCGGCTTCGGCCAGCTCGCTCTCTCGAGCGGCGAGCGCCTGGTTCACCTGACCGCGAGCCTGCCCGACGAGCTTGCCGAAGGCGGCCTTGTGCTCGGGGGCGACATTGCGCATCTGGGCGTTCAGCTGCGCGAGAGAGGACTGCTCCCCCGTGTGCGCGGAACGGGCGGACTTCAGCTCGGCCGTGGTCGCGGCTGCGGCGATGGCGGCAAGCGCGTCATCGACCGCGGAGGCGACGGCCTCAGGGGTGATCTCGGGTGCGTCGGACACGAGATGAGAGTCTACCGACGGGCGGGGACACTGCCCCGCCCGTCGGACCGATGACTCAGATTCCGCCGCCGCTACCCGCGTCGTACTTGCCGAGGCCGCGCTGAGCGACGATCAGCTCGGTGTCGGTGCCGGTCTGCCCCGCCGGCTCGGCGGGGGCGACGTTGCCGCCCTTCGGCGACCGGCGCAGACCGATCTCGACGCGGTGCGCGGTGTACGACAGGGCGAGGCACATCGCGACGTAGATGACGCTGGCGACCATCGCGGCGGGGATCAGCGGCGACCCGTACTCGCCGTTCGATCCCAGCAGACGTGCGAAGTACAGGAGTTCGGGGTAGGTGATGATGAAGCCGAGTGCCGTGTCTTTCAACGTCACCACGAGCTGGGCGATGATCACGGGCAGCATGGCGCGGATCGCCTGCGGAAGCAGGATCAGGCGCATCACGCCGGCCTTGCGCAGCCCCACGGCGTACCCGGCCTCGCTCTGGCCGCGCGGCAGCGCCTCGACGCCCGCGCGGATGACCTCGGACAGGACCGAGCCGTTGTAGAGGATCAGCGCGATGACGACGGCCCAGTACGACGACATCTTGATACCGACGACGGGCAGGCCGTAGTACAGCAACAGCATGAAGACGAGGACGGGGACGGCGCGGAGCAGTTCGACGACCCACCCGACCGGAAGGCGCACCCAGCGGTGGTCGGACATGCGGCCGATGGCGAGGATGAATCCGAGAACCAGCGCACCGACGGCCGCGACGGCGAACGCCGCGAGAGTCGCCAGCGTCGCCTGACCGAATCGCTCCCAGATCGCGCTGTAGCTGAAGACGTTCCACTTCGCCGCCGAGAACTGGCCGGTGTCGATGAAGCGCCACACGACGAAGCCGATGACGGCGGCGACGAAGACGAGCGTGATCACGCCGAGGATGCGGTTGCGCAGCTGCGCGCGGGGACCCGGCACGTCATAGAGGACGGAGGAACTCATCGGGCGACCTTCCACTTCTTCTCGGCGGCGTTCTGCAGCCCAGCGAGCAGCAGGACGAGGATGACGAAGACCGCCATCACGAGGAGGATGGTGACGAGCTGGTTCTCGCCGTTCTCACTCATCGTCGCTCGGATGTTTCCGAGGTTGACCACCGAGAATCCGGCGGCGACGGTGGTGTTCTTGAGCAGGGCGATGAAGACGCTCATCATCGGCGGGATGACCGAGCGGGTCGCCTGGGGCAGCACGACGAGCGTCATGACCTGGCCGAAACCGAGGCCGAGCGCGCGAGCCGCCTCCGCCTGGCCGACGGGGACGGTGTTGATGCCGGCGCGCAGGGTCTCGGCCACATAGGTCGCGGTGTAGATGCCGAGGCCGCACACGGCCAGCGTCAAGAAGCTGCCGCGCGGGACGTCGATCAGCAGCGGGACGCAGAACGCGAAGAAGAACAGCACCAGCGTGAGCGGGGTGTTGCGGATCCAGTTCACGTAGACCGCGCCGACCGCGCGCGCGATGGGCACGGGCGACACGCGCATGGCGGCCACGATGAAGCCGAGCACGAGCGCGATCAGGCCGCCGCCCAAGAAGAGCACGACCGTCCCCCAGAGCGCCTGCGCCCACAGGTCGGGGTAGTCGAAGATCTGGTTCACCGTACGCTGTCCGTTTCTCTCTCGTCGTCCTCGTCGGGCGGTGCGGACGGCGCGGTGTGCGCCGCCCGCACCGGGAGATCAGCTGACGGGGTCGACCGCCGGCTGCTCGCCCTTGACGCCCGAGGCGCCGAGGTTCTTCTCGAAGATGGCCTCCCAGGTGGAACCGCCATCGGTGAACATGGTGTTCACGAACTCCTGGAAGGCGGTGTCGCCCTTGGCGATGCCGACGCCGTAGCGCTCCTCGCTGAAGGGCTCGCCCGCGATCTTGAGGTTGTCGGGGTCCTGCGCGGCGTAGCCGAGGAGGATCGCCTCGTCGGTGGTCACCGCGTCGACCTCGCCGTTCTTCAGCTTCTCGACGCACTGCGAGTAGGTGTCGAACTCGACGACCTTGGCCGGCGTCTGCTCGCGGATCCGCTGGATCGGCGTCGAGCCGGTCACCGAGCACACGGTGGTCTCGGCCGTGAGCGAGTCCTTGCCCGTGATGGTGTCGTTGTCGGCGGCCACGAGCAGGCCCTGACCGGTCAGGAAGTACGGACCGGCGAACGAGATCTGGTCCTTGCGCTTGTCGGTGATCGAGTAGGTCCCGACGTAGTAGTCGATGTCGCCGTTGATGATGGCCTGCTCGCGGTTTGCCGAGGCGATGGCCTTGTACTCCACCTTCGAGGTGTCGGCCGGGTCGTACCCGAGGGACGCGGCGATCCAGCGCGCGACATCGACGTCGAAGCCCTTGCGCTCGCCCGTCACGGGGTCGAGGTAGCCGAGGCCGGGCTGGTCTTCCTTCACACCGACCACGATCTTGCCGGCCGAGGTGATCTTCTCGAACGTGGGGCTGCCGTCGATCTTCACGTCGGTGGCGACCGCGCCGTAGACGGGGGCGTCGGAGCCGCTGCCGCCGTCGGAACCGGGTGCTGCGCCCGGGGTGCCGCTGTTGCAGGCCGTCAGGGCCAGCAGGCCGGCGGCGACGATGCTCGCGCCGGCGAGAAAACGAGTTTTACGCATGTGATGTCTCCTTGGTTACGTGTGCTGTGCGGATAGGGGTCGTCGGTGACGGCGCGCGAGATCGACCGGGGGGAACGGTGCGTATGCGGTCGGCGGAAGAACCTCCTCGTTCATCGCCGTCAGGGGAAAGCCTCAGTGCGTGATGAGCTTCGAGAGGAAGTCCTTGGCACGGTCGGACTCGGGGCGGGTGAAGAACTGCTCGGGCGTCGCCTGCTCGACGATCTGCCCGTCGGCCATGAACACCACGCGGTTCGCGGCCTTGCGCGCGAAGCCCATCTCGTGGGTGACGACGATCATCGTCATGCCGTCCTTGGCGAGGCCGACCATGACGTCGAGCACCTCGTTGATCATCTCGGGGTCGAGAGCCGAAGTCGGCTCGTCGAAGAGCATGACCTTGGGCTTCATCGCCAGCGCACGGGCGATCGCCACACGCTGCTGCTGTCCACCCGAGAGCTGGGCGGGGAGCTTGTCGGCCTGGTGGCCCACGCCCACGCGATCGAGAAGCGCACGCGCCTCTTTCTCGGCATCCGCCTTCTTCATCTTGCGGACCTTGATGGGCCCGAGCGTGACGTTCTCGAGGATCGTCAGGTGTGCGAAGAGGTTGAACGACTGGAACACCATGCCGACGTCGGCACGCAGTTCGGCCAGGCCCTTCCCCTCTTTGGGAAGCTCCTTGCCGTCGATCGTGATCGACCCGCTCGTGATGGTCTCGAGACGGTTGATGGTGCGGCACAGCGTCGACTTGCCGGAACCCGACGGGCCGATGACCACGACGACCTCGCCGCGGTCGACGGTGAGGTCGATGTCTTTCAGAGCCTGGAACTGCCCATAATGCTTCTGGACGTCGGAGACGACGACCAAGGGCTCGGTCTTCGGGGGAACGGATGCCATGTCTTCACCCTATGAGGATGCTGGGCGCCCGACCACATTCCTGCGCACGCCTTAACCGTTCTGTAACAGCGGGGGTCAGCGTGCTCGCTGCGCGAAAGCCGTCTCATAGAGGCAGACGCTCGCCGCGGTGGCCAGGTTGAGGGACTCGGCGCGACCGTAGATCGGCAGGCGCAGAGCGAGGTCCGCCTGAGCCAGGGCGGACTCGTCGAGACCGCGGGCCTCATTACCGAACAGCCAGGCCGTCGGCTCCGACAGAAGCTCTCGGGATGCCAGGAAATCGGTGCCCTCGACATCGGCGGCGACGATGCGCAACCCCGCCTCGTGAGCGCGGGCGACGACGTCCGCCAGCTCGAGATCGACAGCGATCGGCAGGTGGAAGAGCGAGCCGGTGGTCGAGCGTACGACCTTGGGGTTGTAGGGGTCGACGGTCCGGCCGGTCAGGATCACGGCGTCGGCTCCCGCGGCATCCGCGGCTCGGATGATCGTGCCCAGATTGCCGGGATCACGCACTTCCTCGCAGATCGCGACCAGGCGAGGCTCCCCCGCCAGGATGTCCTTCAGCGCGGTGGGCGCCTGCCTCGCCACCGCGACGATCCCCTGCGGCGTGACGGTGTCGGCCATGGCGTCCAGAACCGCTTCGGTGGTGACCTGCAGGTCGACACCCGCCTGCTCGGCGGCATCGCGCACGTCGGTGTGTTTGTCGAGAGCGGCAGATGTGGCGTACACCTCGAGCACGGTCTCGGGCGCCCAGGCGAGCGCCTCGCGAGCGGCTTGCGGACCTTCGAGCAGGAACAGGCCTGTCTCCTGGCGGGCAGCGCGCTTGCTGAGCTTCGCCACGGCGCGCACCCGGGGCGAACGGGGGTTCTCGAGCACGACCCCAGTGTATGGCGCAGACGGAATGCTTTCCCGACGCCGCGCGAACGACTCGCGGGAACGATGAAACGGGCGCCCTCCGAAGAGGACGCCCGTTTCGAGAAGACGTGTCTTACGCGGTCTTCGCAGCGTTGACGTCGGTCGGCAGCGCGGCCTTCGCGGTCGCGACGAGCGACGCGAACACGGCGGGCTCGTTCACGGCGAGCTCGGCGAGCATGCGACGGTCGACCTGCACACCCGCGAGGCCGAGGCCCTGGATGAAGCGGTTGTACGTCATGCCGTTCGCGCGCGAAGCGGCGTTGATGCGCTGGATCCACAGACGACGGAAGTCGCCCTTGCGCTTGCGACGGTCACGGTACGCGTAGACCAGGGAGTGGGTGACCTGCTCCTTGGCCTTGCGGTACAGGCGCGAACGCTGACCGCGGTAACCGGACGCGCGCTCCAGGATGACGCGACGCTTCTTGTGGGCGTTTACTGCCCGCTTGACTCTAGCCATTTCTCATTCTTCCTAACGTGCGTCGGCGCTCAGAGGCCGAGGAGCTTCTTGGCGACCTTGGAGTCGCCCTTGGCCAGGACCTGCTCCTGGTTGAGGCGACGGGTGCGCTTGGAGGCCTTGCCCTCGAGGTTGTGGCGCATGCCGGCCTGCTGCTTCATGAGCTTGCCGCTACCGGTGAGCTTGAAGCGCTTCTTGGCGCCCGAGTGGGTCTTCTGCTTCGGCATCTGTCTTCCTTCGTTGGGGTTCCCGCCGGAGCGGGAGTCGGGGAGCTTTACTCGGCGGACGCCGGAGCAGCTTCGTCTGTGGGTGCCGAGTCGCCTCGAGCGGCGCTACGCGCGGCTTCACGGTTCGCCGTGCGCTGCGCGTTCTGCTCGGTCTTGACCTCGGACTTGTTCTTGTGAGGGGCGACCACCATCACCATGTTGCGGCCGTCGATCGTGGGGTTCGACTCGACCGTGCCGAACTCGGCGACGTCTTCGGCGAACTTGCGGAGCAGACGGACACCCTGCTCGGGACGCGACTGCTCGCGACCACGGAACAAGATCATGGCCTTCACCTTGTCGCCCGCCTGGAGGAAGCCCTCGGCGCGCTTGAGCTTGGTGATGTAGTCGTGAGCCTCGATCTTCAGACGGAACCGGACCTCTTTGAGGACGGTGTTCGCCTGGTTACGACGCGTCTCTTTGGCCTTCTGAGCGGCCTCGTACTTGAACTTGCCGTAGTCCATGATCTTGACCACGGGCGGCTTCGAGCTCGGCGCGACCTCGACCAAGTCGAGGTCCGCTTCCTGGGCCAGGCGCAGCGCAGCTTCGATTCGGACGATGCCGACCTGCTCGCCGTTGGGTCCGACGAGACGGACCTCCGGGACTCGGATGCGCTCGTTGGTGCGGGGATCGCTGATGCGGAACTCCTCTTTCATACGGGTGGTGGCCGCCGCGATCCATCGGAATCGCGGGCGAAGAGGAGAGACACGCCACCCGGCACGGTGCTTTCGGCACCGGCTTCTGCACCCAGGCAACCCCGTGGGAAACGGAGCGGAGTGCGGGAACCCGGTAGCCTGGAGCGGCAAGCGCGGGTGGGATGTGATCCTCTTTCGTACGGAGTGAAACACTCCGAAGCCCGCCATAGTCTAGCAGAGAGATTCACGTGGACACGATCCCCTCCGACCAGCCCGCCCACGACCAGGGCACACACCGCCACGGAGCCGAAGACGAGCGTCTCGCCCGCTGGGAGGAGCAGGAGCGTGCAGCCTCTTCCGCCACGCGTGACATCGCCGATGTCCCCGCCGTCGAGGTCATCACCACCGCCGCGGTCCACCTCATGAGCGCCGCCGCGGTCAAGACCGGACTCGCCGACGACCCCGGCCAGCAGCTCGACCTCGACGAAGCCCGCAAGCTCATCAACGCCCTCGCCGGCCTCATCACCGCCGGAGCTCCCGAGATCAGCGACATGCACGCCCGCTCCCTGCGCGATGGCCTGCGGTCGCTGCAGTTGGCTTTCCGCGAGGCGTCGACGATCCAGGACCCGATCGGCAAGGGCCCGGGCGAGAAGTGGACGGGGCCCGTCACGTAAGTCTTTCGTTCTGGGGTACCGGGCTTCGTGATGCCGCAGGCCACCTCTTCCGTGACACCCGCGGGGTATGGGAGCGGGCGACGCCTCGGCTGCTGTCACGAGCACAGGGGATGTCACGAGGACAGGGGTCCGGACGCCGGGGTGGCCTGTTCTCGACGAACCGTCCTGTTGCGGTGACGGTGCTGGGGTCAGGACTCGGTGCTGGGGTCAGGACTCGGTGCTGCGGTGGAGCTTGACCGTCAGGGAGTCGACGAGGACAGCGATCCGATCGTCCGCCGACCAGCGTCGCGCCAGACGCGCCAGCGTGGCATCCAGTTCCTCCTGCTCGAGGCCGGACATGAGCTGCAGGTGCACGACGAGTTCAGGCCCGCGCAGACGCCCGGTCGGGTCTCCCGACTCGACGGCGAGATCGAGGACGGCCAGCTCTCCGGCGATGCTCTCGTGAAGCCCGGTGAAGATCGAGGGCGAGGTGTGCGCGGACTCCCAGGGCTCGCCCTGAGCGATCGCCCACACGGCCGGACGGCGGATGACGAACTCCGTCTCTGACGCGGGATCGACGACGATGAGTTCGGTGTCCTCCGATGCCGCCGCCAGCGCCGTGCGCCGTCCGTCGGCGGGCACCGGCCGTGCGGTGGCATCCCACGTCTGCAGAGCCGTCACCGAGGTGAAGACCGGGAGCACTTTGCGACCGTCGGGCGCGGCTACCGTCACGATCGACAGTTCCTGGGTCTTGTCGACCTCGAGGCCGTGCGCTCCGATGCCGTGGTCGCCCTTCTCTGCCACCAACGGAATGAGCAAGCGCGCGTCGCGATACGCGTCGACGACGGAGCGGGCATCGCCCTCGCCCGCGCGGAACGCCAGGAGCGCCGCCAGCAGCGCCGGATCGGCGGATCCGTCGTCCCCCGAGTGGGGGTTGGCCGAGAAGCTCCGGCCCTCCCACGGGACGCCTGCGGAATCCGCGTGAGCGCCGTGGGCGTGGCCGTGCGGATCGTCAGTGTCCGGCGACATCCAGCGCCTCGGCCAGGGTGAACTGGCCCGCGTAGAGCGCCTTGCCGACGATCGCGCCCTCGACACCGAGCGGGACGAGCTCGCGCAGGGCCGCGATGTCGTCGAGGCTCGAAACGCCGCCCGAGGCGACGATCGGCTTGGGAGTGCGCTGCGTCATCTCGCGCAGCAGCTCGATGTTGGGGCCGCGGAGAGTGCCGTCCTTCGTGACGTCGGTGACGACGTATCGGCTGCAACCGGCGTCTTCGAGGCGCTCGAGCACCGTCCACAGGTCGCCGCCGTCGCGGGTCCAGCCGCGCGCGGCGAGGGTCGTGCCCCGCACGTCGAGACCGACCGCGATCGCCTCCCCGTAGCGGTTGATGACGTCGGCGGCCCACTCGGGATTCTCGAGGGCCGCGGTGCCGAGGTTGATACGGCTCGCGCCGCTCTCGAGAGCCGCCTCGAGGGAACGGTCGTCGCGGATGCCGCCGGACAGCTCGACCTGCACGCCCTTGACCTGCTTGATCACTTTGCGCATGACGCTGGCGTTGCTGCCGCGACCGAAGGCGGCGTCGAGGTCCACGAGGTGGATCCACTGAGCGCCCTGCCGGGCGAAGTCCGCGGCGGCATCGACGGGGTCGCCGTAGCTGGTCTCTGTACCGGCCTCACCCTGGGTCAGACGGACGGCCTTGCCGTCGGCGACGTCGACCGCGGGAAGCAGCACAAGTTCGGGCGTGGACGCGAAATCGTTCATGGCTCCTCGCACCCTTCGGCGCATCTCGCCGAGCCGGGGCACGAGGTCACACAGTAGTCGTGCGCAGCCCGTCGATCCAATTGGCGAGCAGACGGATGCCGGCTTCGCCCGACTTCTCCGGGTGGAACTGGGTCGCCGACAGGGGGCCGTTCTCGACGGCCGCCAGGAACGGCGCCCCGTACGTGCACCAGGTCAGAACGGGTTGGGGGAACGGCGGGGCGACCTCGAGCGACCAGTCCTGCGCCGCGTACGAGTGCACGAAGTAGAACCGCTCCTTCTCGAGGCCGTCGAACAGGCGTGACCCGTCACCGGGTGCCACGGTGTTCCAGCCCATGTGCGGGAGCACCGGCGCCTCGAGCTCCGCGACGGTTCCGGGCCACTCCCCCAGGCCGGGGGTGTCGGCGCCGCGCTCGATACCGCGCGCGAACATGACCTGCATGCCCACGCAGATACCCAGGACGGGGCGACCGCCCGCCAGACGGCGATCGATGATCTCGCCGCCCCGGCTGTCGTTCAACGCGCCCATGACCGCACCGAACGCCCCGACGCCGGGGACCAGCAGCCCGTCGGCGTCGAGCAGCAGAGAACGGTCGGAAGTCAGCCGCGCGTCGGCTCCCGCCTCGATGAGCGCCTTGACCGCGGAGTGGACGTTGCCCGAACCGTAATCGAAGACGGCGACGACGGGTCTCCGCGTCACAATGCGCCCTTGGTGCTCGGGATGCCGTCGACGAGGGGGTCGAGAGCCTTGGCCTGGCGGAAGGCACGCGCGAGCGCCTTGTACTCGGCTTCGGCGATGTGGTGCGGGTCGCGCCCACCCAGAACACGGACGTGGACGGTCAGTCCGGCGTGGATGGAGAGCGCCTCGAACGAGTGACGCACGAGCGACCCGGTGAAGTGACCGCCGATGAGGTGGTGCTCGAAGCCCGTGGGCTCGCCGGTGTGCACGAGGTAGGGACGACCGCTGATGTCGACCACGGCCTGCGCGAGGGCCTCGTCGAGCGGCACGAGAGCGTCGCCGTAGCGCGCGATACCGGACTTGTCGCCGAGCGCCTGACGGATGGCCTGTCCGAGCACGATCGAGGTGTCTTCGACCGTGTGGTGGGCGTCGATGTGGGTGTCACCCGTGGAGCGGACGCGCAGGTCGGTCAGGGAGTGCTTCGCGAACGCGGTGAGCATGTGGTCGAAGAACGGCACGGTCGTCGAGATGTCGCTGACGCCTCGACCGTCGAGGTCGAGCTCGAGCTCGACGCGGGACTCGCTCGTCTCCCGGGTGATCGAAGCGGTACGGGGCGAGGCGGGGCCGGTCATGATCGCGATCCTACCGAGGCGAGCGCGTCGAGGAATGCGGTGGTCTCGTCGGCCGTTCCCGCGGTCACGCGGAGGTGGTGGGCGATGCCGACGTCTCGAATCAGGACACCCCGGTCGTAAAGCGCCTTCCAGGTGGCTGCCGGATCGTCGACACCGCCGAACAGGACGAAGTTGGTCCACGACTCGTGGGCCGTGTAGCCCAGCGCCGACACCGTCGCCGAGATGCGGTCGCGTTGCGCCACGATGTCGTCGACCATCGACAGCATCGTCTCGGCGTGGCCGAGCGCCGCGGTCGCCGCCGCCTGCGTGAGAGCACTCAGGTGGTACGGAAGACGGACCAGGCGGAGAGCGTCGACCAGCGCGGGGTCGGCCGCGAGGTATCCCACCCGGGCGCCGGCGAAGGCGAAGGCCTTGCTCATGGTGCGCGAGACGACCAGCCGCGGGCGGTCAGGGAGCAGAGAAACCGCCGACGGCTCGTCCCGCGGGGCGAACTCCTCGTACGCCTCATCGACGATCACGATGCCGTCGGTGGCGTCGTACACCGCCTCCACCACGTCGAGGCGCAGAGGCGTTCCCGTCGGGTTGTTCGGCGCACAGAGGAAGACGACGTCGGGCCGCTGCTCGCGCACCTGCGCCGCAGCTGACGCGGGCGAGAGGGTGAAGTCGTGCTCCCGTTCCCCGGTGACCCAGCGCGCACCCGTGGCGCGCGTGAGGATCGGGTACATGGAATAGGTGGGAGCGAAGCCCATCGCCGTACGGCCGGGGCCACCGAAGGCCTGCAAGATGTGCTGGAGCACTTCGTTCGAGCCGTTGGCCGCCCATATCTGTTCGGGGTTCAGGCCGTGCCCGAGGTATCCCGCAAAGGCCTCGCGCAGTCCGGTGAACTCGCGGTCGGGGTACCGGTTGACGTCCCGAAGCGCCCGAGCGACGGCGTCCAGGATGTCGTCAGCCACCTCGGACGGAACAGGATGCGTGTTCTCGTTCACGTTGAGCGCCACGGGCAGTGCAGCCTGCGGGGCTCCGTACGGGGTCATACCCCGCAGATCGTCGCGAAGAGGAAGGTCGTCGAGGCGTACGGTCACCTCACCCATCGTAGGCGTCGAGCGGAGTCGAGGCGCACGAGCCGCGACCCGCCGTTCAGGCCGCGGGGGCGTACTCGGCGGGGATCGCGATGCGCTGCCCCGCTGACACCGAGCCGCCGGGCAGAGCGTTGAGGCGCGTGATCTCTGCCACCACGTCGCGCGGGTCGGCAGAGGGGGCCACGTCTTCGGCGATGGACCACAGGGTCTCGCCGCTCATGACGGTGATCTCGGTGAACGAACCGGCGGGAGCGCCGGCGTCGCCGGAGGCGAGGGCGGATCCGCCACCGACGATCGCCACGGAGAGCACGGCGACGATCGGGAGGGAGATAAGGAACGCCACGACACGGCGGCCGCGCGCGGTGATGCGCAGGCGAGTAGACGGGGCGGTGAGGGCGATGCTGCTCATGATGTGCTCCTTGGTGGGGAGAGATTCGCACCCCACCCTCGGCCGGGAGGGCGGTGGTGCGAATCTGTATTCCGAATCTATATTCGAACCTGTTCGAGTGTCAAGACCTCGTGTATCGCAGACGAATCGAACGCGACACGCGTGGGCCTCCGTGTCAATCGGGTCGTCGACCGGATACGGTTTCGACACGGAGACCTCATCACCAACCTCCGACATTCGAATTTCCGCCGTGGTTTGCGCGGCGCGAGGGGAGCACAGATGACCGACGCGACGACCGCCGCCGGCCGCGAACGGCCGCAGACCCGGCGGCGCAAGAATCTCAGCGACAAGCAGCTGGCGATCCTCGAAGTGATCCAGCGATCCATCGCGCGGCACGGGTATCCGCCGAGCATGCGCGAGATCGGCGACGCGGTCGGACTCAAGTCGCTCTCGAGCGTCACCCATCAGCTCAACCAGCTGGAGCTCAGCGGCTACCTTCGCCGCGACCCCGGCAAGACGCGCGCGATGGAGGTGCTCATCGACCTCCCCGGCGCCGCCGCGGAGAACCCCGCCGACGCCGCTCCCGCCCTCGGCGACGCCGCCCTGGTGCCCCTCGTCGGTCGTATCGCAGCCGGCGTGCCCATCACGGCCGACCAGCAGGTCGAGGAGATCTTCCCCCTCCCGCGCCAGCTCGTCGGCAAGGGGGAACTGTTCATGCTCAAGGTCTCGGGCGAGTCGATGATCGACGCGGCCATCTGCGACGGCGACTGGGTCGTCATCCGGTCGCAGGCCACGGCCGAGAACGGCGAGATCGTCGCCGCCATGCTCGACGGCGAGGCGACGGTCAAGACCTTCCGTCGGCGCGACGGCCACACGTGGCTGCTCCCCCGCAACAGCGCGTTCGAGCCGATCCTCGGCGACGAGGCCGTCGTCCTCGGTCGTGTCGTCGCGGTGCTGCGTACCGTCTGAGCCCGACGACTCGAGGCCGGATGCGAACCCAAAGGTGGCATCCGGCCTCTTCCGTTCCACGCGGGTGGATGTCCTAGGCCCTGCCTAGGCTGGGGTCATGGCTGACACCCTCCCCTACGGTTCCTGGCCCTCCCCGATCACGCCCGAGTCCGTCGCGCAGGCGTCACCGCGCGTCGACGGCGCTCGGCTCGTGGGCGACGAGATCTGGTGGGGCGAGTCCCTCCCCCACGAAGCCGGCCGTGTCGCGGTGAAGCGTCGCCGGGCCGACGGCTCGGTAGAGACGGTTCTCCCCGCACCCGCCAACGCCCGCTCCGCCGTCCACGAGTACGGCGGCGGCGCGTGGACCGCGTCCGACGATGGCGAGCTGTACTACGTCGAGAAGACCGACCAACGCGTGTACGCGCTTCGCCCGGGCGGGACCGCGCGACCCCTCACTCCCGCCGACGACGCCGTACGCCACGGCGGCCTCCGCTGGGAGCACGGGGTGCTCCTCGCCATCCGAGAGACACACGGCGCGTCCCGCGTGCCGCGCCGCGAGATCGTGCGCATCCCGCTCGACGGGGCGACGGAGGTGCTCGCCGAGGGCAGCGACTTCCTCGCGCAGCCCGCCCTCTCCCCAGACGGCCGTCGTCTGGCATGGATCGCGTGGAACCACCCCGACATGCCGTGGGACGCCACGACCCTCCGTGTCGCCGACCTCGAGACGGGGGTCATCCTCGACGTGGCCGGCGGGGAACGACGCGCACCGCTGCAGCCCGTCTGGATCGCGGACGACGAGCTGCTCTACGCCGACGACCCCGAGGGTCGCTGGAACCTCTTCCGCCGTCCTCTCGATGGCGAGGCCCAGCCCCTCGCCCCGGCCGATGCCGACACCGGCGGAGGCCTGTGGGTGCTCGGCACCCGCTGGTTCGGCGCAGCCGCCGACGGACGCGTCGTCGCGGTCCGCACGAACGGGGCAGACGAGATCGTCGAGATCGCCCCCAGCGGCGTGCGCCCGATCGACGTGCCCGTCGTCGCGGGGGCCGCGATCGACGACGTCCGAGGCTCGCGCGTCCTCGTCTCGGGGTCCGATGCCCGCGGACGCTCGGGGCTCTGGCTCGTCGACCTCGACTCCGGCGCGGTGGAACTCGTCACCGGCGGTTCCGGCTCGTGGGGAGACGAATGGATGCCGGCAGCCCGCGCCCTGTCCACCGACGGACCCCATGGCCCGGTGCACGCCTTCGCCTACGCCCCCACCAACCCCGGCGTCGCGCCGGTCGCGGGCGAACGCCCGCCCTACGTCGTACTCGTCCACGGCGGACCCACCTCGCACGTGGGCCCCGCCCCCTCGGCGAAGACGGCGTTCTTCACCAGTCGCGGTATCGGCGTCCTCGACGTCAACTACGGCGGCTCGACCGGGTACGGCCGCGCGTACCGAGACCGGCTGAGGGGCCAGTGGGGCGTGGTCGACGTCGACGACGTGGCGGCCGCCGCATCCGCCCTCGCCGAGGCGGGGCTCGCCGACCCTGATCGCCTCGCCATCGCGGGTGGCTCGGCGGGCGGCTGGACGGTGCTGGCTGCCGTGACCCGCACCGACGTGTTCTCGGCCGGCATCTCGCGCTACGGCGTCGGAGACGCCCGGGCCCTGGCGGAGGACACGCACGACTTCGAGGCCCGCTACCTCGATGGCCTCATCGGGCCCCTGCCCGAGGCCGAAGCGGTGTACCTCGAGCGCTCGCCCCTGGGGCGCCCGGAGCTCTTCCGCGTACCCCTGCTCATCCTGCAGGGCTCGGAAGACCGGGTGGTCCCGCCGTCGCAGGCCGAGGCCATCCGCGATGCTCTGACCGCACACGGCGTGCCGCACGCCTACGTCCTCTACCAGGGCGAGGGACACGGGTTCCGACGGTCCGAGACGGTGATCGACTCGCTCGAGCGCGAACTCGGCTTCCTCGGCGCGGTGTTCGGCTTCGAGACACCGGGCACTCCGGCGCTCGAGCTCGGCTGAGTCCGCGCGGGACGCAACGGACGCAGACGTCGCTGCACGCGGAACTGCCCCGCGTCCGCGGGGCACCGCTCCCCCGGGAAGAGGCGACGGGCCCCCGCGCCTACGCGCGGGGGCCCGTGACGCCGCCTCGGGTCAGGCTCCGAATGCCGCAAGCTCCGCCGCGAGACGAGCGCCCACGTGCGCGTGCAGGAACGTTCCGCTCTCGCGGTGCTCCTGCGCCACGATGAGTCCGCTCTCGTGGACGGCTGAGACAAGGTCGCCACGGTCGTAGGGAACGACCGCCTGCACCTCGACCGCCGGCAGCGGAAGGGCGTCCTCGATCGCGGCGCGGAGCTCGTCGATGCCCTCACCCGTCCGCGAGGAGACGAACTTCGCGTTCGGCGCGAGCCCCCGCAGCACGAGGCGGTCGTCTTCGCCGACGAGGTCGGCCTTGTTGAAGACGACGATCTCCTGACCGAAGTTCGCATCGACGTCGCCCATCACGTCGCGCACCGTCATGAGCTGTGCGGCCGGGTCGGGGTGCGAGGCATCGACGACGTGCAAGATGACGTCGGCGTCGCCGACCTCCTCGAGCGTGGACCGGAACGCCTCGACGAGCTGGTGCGGGAGGTTCCGCACGAAACCGACCGTGTCGGTCAGCGTGTACACGCGGCCGTCGCTCGTCTCGGAGCGGCGGACCGTGGCATCCAGCGTCGCGAACAGGGCGTTCTCGACCAGGACACCGGCGCTCGTGAGGCGGTTCAGCAGGCTCGACTTACCGGCGTTCGTGTACCCGGCGATGGCCACCGACGGGATGGTGTGCCGCTTTCGCTCGGCGCGCTTGGCCTCGCGAGCGGGAGCGAAGTCGCGCAGCTGCTTGCGCAGCAGCGCCATCTTCGTGCGGATGCGGCGGCGGTCGAGCTCGATCTTCGTCTCACCGGGTCCGCGTGAGCCCATACCGGCACCGCCGGCGCCGACCTGTCCACCGGCCTGACGCGACATCGAGTCACCCCACCCGCGCAGACGCGGGAGCAGGTACTCGAGCTGCGCGAGCTCGACCTGGGCCTTACCCTCGCGGCTCTTGGCGTGCTGACTGAAGATGTCGAGGATCACCGTCGTGCGGTCGATCACTTTGACCTTGACGACGTCTTCGAGGGCGCGCCGCTGGCTCGGGGCGAGCTCCGTGTCGGCGATCACGGTGTCGGCACCGACGGCGGCGACGATGTCGCGCAGCTCCGCCGCCTTGCCGCGTCCGACATAGGTCGCCGGGTCCGGATGCGGCCTGCGCTGCAGCACGCCGTCGAGCACCACGGCACCGGCCGTCTCTGCCAGAGCCGACAGCTCGCGCAGGGAGTTCTCGGCATCCGCCTGCTCGCCCTGAGGGTGCACGCCGACGAGCACGACGTTCTCGAGGCGCAGCTGACGGTACTCGACCTCGGTGACATCTTCGAGCTCTGTGGACAGACCTGCGACGCGGCGCAGCGCCGCACGTTCCTCGCGGTCCCACTGATCGCCGTCGGAGTCGCCGCCGTAGGCCGTGGTGACGTCCTGGAGCGCTTGAGCGGCGCCGAAGACCCGGACCCCGCGGTGCGCTTCGGCGCGCGAGAGCACGCGGTCCACCGGATCCACCGGAGACGCGTCGGTGCTCGGGGGTGTGGTCTGTTCGGTCATGGGTTCCTTCCGTTCGCGGTGTTCCCGCGTGTTCTGGCACTTTATCCGTCCCCGCGGTGCGGCGGACGGTCGGATATCCTGGCGTGATGGGGAGCGAGCACTACTTCAGCGCGTCGCCGTCGAGTCCCGAGCAGCTCCGCCACCTCCGCGTGACGCTGGCCGGTCGAGAGCTCGAGGTGGTCACGGCCGGCGGCGTTTTCAGTCCCGACCACGTGGATGCCGGCACATCGGTGCTGCTCGCGAACACCCCGCCCCCTCCCGCCGGCGGGCACTTCCTCGACCTGGGGTGCGGGTGGGGTCCGATCTCGCTGTCTCTGGCGCTCGCCTCACCGCACGCGACCATCTGGGCGGTCGACGTCAACGAGCGTGCTCTCGATCTCGTGAGACGCAACGCCGATTCGCTCGGCCTCGACAACATCAACGCCGTTCGGCCCGAGGATGTTCCCGACGACGTCTCGTTCCGCACCATCCGATCCAACCCGCCGATCCGCGTCGGCAAGTCCGAGCTGCACGGCATGCTGCGGCACTGGATCCCGCGCCTCTCGGAGCGCAGCGACGGCTGGTTCGTCGTGCAGCGCAACCTGGGCTCCGATTCGCTGCAGCGCTGGCTGGCGGCGACCTTCCCCGACGGCTATGGCGTGCAGCGCGCCGCCACCGGCCGGGGCTTCCGTGTGCTGCGCGTCCGCAAGCACGGCTCGCCGCCGAGCGAGCTCATCGACGTCGTCTCCTGACGGCGCGGCGATCCGCCTCACCGAGACCGGATGCCAAGATCGCGCCTCTCACGCGAGACCACCCGAGCACGCGAGCCCGAGTCGTATCCCCTCGCGCCGATCGCGCATGCCCAGGACAGGGCGGCGCGCCTCAGGCCAGCGCGACCTCGCCCGTGAAGACCAGCGACGCGGGACCCGACAGGTAGACGCGACCCTCGGACACGCGCACACCCAGCGTGCCGCCCGGGGTATCGACCACCCAGGAGTCGGGTGCGGCCGCCCCGGCCCAGTGGCGCACGGCCAGAGCCGCCGCGGCCACGCCCGTACCGCAGCTCAGCGTCTCGCCCACACCGCGCTCGAACACGCGCAAGCGGATCGCCCCGACCCCGTCGCGCACGAGCGGGTCGGCGGGGACGACGAACTCGACGTTCGCGCCGTGACGGGGCGCCGGGTCGAGCACCGGCTGATAGGCGAGATCGAGACCCTCGAGTTCGGCGTCCGACGAAAGGGCGACCACGACGTGCGGATTGCCCACGTCGATACCCACCCCCGGTCGCGCGACCGGCAGACCCTTGGCGCGCACGAGGGTCTCATCGCCCTCGATCGCGTAGACGCCCAGGTCGACCTCGTAGCCGCGGTCGCTGCGTGTCAAGGTCTTCACTCCCGCGCGTGTGCCGATGCGCAGGCCCCCGTCGAGCGAGGCGAGACCGGTGTCGCTCAGGTAACGCGCGAACACGCGGGTTCCGTTGCCGCACATCTCCGCCTTCGATCCGTCGGCGTTGCGGTAGTCCATGAACCACTCGACACCCGCGGCAGCGGCATCCGCCCCCTCGTCGATCGCGGCGCACCGCACCACGCGCAACAGGCCGTCGGCCCCGATACCGAAGTGACGATCGCAGAGCACGGCGATCTGCGCGTCCGAGAGGTCGAGTTCGCCGTCGGGGTCGGCCACCACCACGAAGTCGTTGCCGGTGCCGTGGCCCTTGGTGAACGCGAGAGTCGCCATGCGCCCAGTCTAGGGAGGGGGCGCCGTCCGTTCGTCGCTCAGGCCGAGGGCGACGGCCCGCCCGGCCCGTCGACGACGAGCCGCTTGCCCGTCGCCCACGTGTCGAAGGGCTCGTAGCCGAGCGCGTCGTAGAAGCCGCGTGCGCCGGCGTTGTCAGGACGCACCATGAGCTGCACCTTGGGGCAGCCCATCGACTCGAGCAGCCGCTCCGCCTCGGCGACGAGGATGCGGCCGATCCCCCGCCCGCGGTGTGAGGCCGCGGCCGCGAGGTAGTACAGCCAGCCACGGTGGCCGTCGTAGCCGGCCATCACACTGCCGACGACCCGGCCGTCGTCGACGGCCACGAGGAAGAGCTCGGGCTGGACAGCGAGCTTGCGGCGGATATCGGCGCGCGGATCGTTCCAGGGCCGCGTGAGACCCGCCTCTTCCCAGAGCGCCACGACGACGTCCTCGTCCGTCGGCGCGAACGCACGGATGTCGATCGTCACGGTTCCTCCCCCGGTCGGGATGCCAGGTGGCCGGCATCCACCGCCCGCGCATCGACCCACCGGGCCGTGTCGTACCGCCGGAACCACGACACCTGCCGACGCGCGTAACGCCGCGTGAGCGCCTGGGTCTCGGCGACGGCCTCGTCGCGGGTCAGCTCGCCCCGCAACTGCGCGAGGGCCTGCGCATAGCCGATAGCCCGCCCCGCGGTCGCGCCGCGCTCGAGGCCCTGCGCGCGCAGCTGCGCGACCTCGTCGACGAGCCCGTCCGCCCACATGCGCTCGACGCGCGCGTCGAGCAGCGGAACGAGCTCCTCGCGGTCGAGGGCGGTGGCCACGATACGGGTGTCCGGATGCCAGAACTCCGGCGCCTCGGGAAGGGCACCGCCGTGCGTCTCGCTGCCCTGCGCCAGCACCTCGAGGGCGCGGACGACCCGGCGGCCGTTGCGCGGATCGATGCGCTCGGCGGCCGCGGGGTCGGCCTCACGGAGACGAGCGAACAGCACACCCGCACCGTGTCGCTCGAGCTCGTCCTCGAGTTCAGCGCGCAGCTTCTCGTCGCGCGGCGGGAAGCGGAAGTCCCACAGCACGCTCGAGACGTACAGTCCCGAGCCGCCGACGAGGATCGCGTCAGCTCCCCGCCGGTGGATCTCGCGGATCGCGGTGCGCGCGGCATCCTGATACCAAGCCACCGCGGCCTCGTCGGTGACCGCAAGGGCGTCGAAAAGATGATGCGGGATGCCACGACGCTCGGACTCGGGGAGTTTGGCGGTGCCGATGTCCATGCCGCGATACAGCTGCATCGCGTCGGCGTTGACGATCTCGACCGGCCGACCGCCGGCCGCCAGAGCCTCGGCGAGATCGAGCGAGAGCCCGGTCTTGCCCGTGCCCGTCGCACCGACGACGGCCCACAGGACCGGCGCGGTCACACGCCGACGCGGAGGGTGGGAAGGCCCAGCGACACCGCGCGCGGGGCACCGCTCTCGCCCGCCGGCGCCGGGATGCCGCAGGACTCGGCCTGCGACCGATCCCACGCGTCGCCCGCGCGCGTCCGGCGGATGCGCAGCGGTGCTCCGTCGGGCGCATCGGCGAGCAGATGGAAGGGCGCCGCGTGCGTCACCGTGACGGACACCACGTCGCCAGGGCGCGGGAGCGGCGAGCCCTCCGGCAGCTCGAAGTGCACCAGGCGGTTGTCTTCGGCGCGGCCGGTGAGACGGTGGGTCGAGGCGTCCTTCTTGCCCTCGCCGGCAGAGACGAGCACCTCGAGCGTGCGGCCGAGCTGCTTCTGGTTCTCTTCGGCGGCGATGCGGTCCTGCAGCGCGAGCAGACGCTCATAACGCTCCTGCACGACCGCCTTCGGCACCTGATCGGCCATGGTGGCTGCGGGAGTGCCCTCGCGGATGGAGTACTGGAACGTGAAGGCGCTCGAGAAGCGCGCGGCCTCGACGACTCGAAGCGTCTCTTGGAAGTCCTCCTCGGTCTCACCGGGGAAGCCGACGATGATGTCGGTCGTGATGGCCGCGTTCGGGATGCGCTCACGCACACGGTCCAGAATGCCGAGGAACTTCTCGCTGCGGTACGACCGGCGCATCGCCTTGAGGATGCGGTCCGAGCCCGACTGCAACGGCATGTGCAGCTGCGGCATGACCGCGGGGGTCTCTGCCATCGCCGCGATCACGTCGTCGGTGAAGGCAGCCGGGTGAGGACTCGTGAAGCGGATGCGCTCGAGGCCCTCGATCTCGCCCGCCGCACGCAGGAGCTTGCCGAACGCCAGACGGTCGCCGAACTCCACGCCGTAGGAGTTGACATTCTGCCCCAGCAGAGTGACCTCGATGGCGCCATCGTCCACGAGCAGGCGGATCTCGTTCAGGATGTCGCCGGGGCGACGGTCCTTCTCTTTGCCGCGCAGGCTCGGCACGATGCAGAACGTGCAGGTGTTGTTGCAGCCCACCGAGATCGACACCCACCCGCTGTGAACGGAATCGCGCTTCGTCGGCAGCGTCGACGGGAAGATCTCGAGCGACTCCAGGATCTCGAGCTCGGCTTCGCCGTTGTGACGGGCGCGTTCGAGCATGCCGGGGAGCGAGCCCATGTTGTGCGTACCGAACACCACGTCGACCCAGGGGGCCTTCTGCTGAACCGCGTCCTTGTCCATCTGGGCGAGGCAGCCGCCGACGGCGATCTGCATCCCGGCGTGCGCGTCCTTGCGTGATTTGAGGTGGCCCAGCGTTCCGTAGAGCTTGCCGGCGGCGTTGTCGCGCACCGCGCAGGTGTTGATCACCACGACGTCGGCTTCCGTGCCGGCATCCGCTCGGACATACCCGGCGCTCTCGAGCGAGCCCGAGAGCCGCTCCGAATCGTGCACGTTCATCTGGCAGCCGAACGTACGGACTTCGTAGGTGCGCGGACCGTCGACGCCGTGAGCGGCGATGGACGGCGCGATCAGCGTCGGGGTCGAGACAGGGGTGGTCATGATGCGAGCAAGTCTAAACGCCGCCCCTGCGACGGACGTCTGATCGTCCGCACTCGTCCTCCCGCAGTGGAGGCACCGATCGGCGCTTATCGGGTCAAAGGATGCGCAATCGGAATGATGCCGCGCGCTCCTCATCGGTACCTTGGGGACACGTCAACGTCCGCGAGGTCTGCGGGCGGTCTCCGGGGGGAGAAATCATGGGGGAAGACCGTTCGACGAGGTGGTCGAGGGGGCTGGTCGGAACGGACCGGGATGCCGCGGCGCTGGCGCAGCGAGCGCGGAGCGGAACGTCGCTGATCCTGGCGGGACCGCGTGGCAGCGGACGCAGCTACCTTCTGCGCGCCGTCGCCGCCGAGCTGGAACGGGACGACGCCCTGGCTGTCGATCTGCGCACCTCCCCTGCGCTCACCCGCGTCGACTTCGGAGCGATCGACGCTTCCGGACACGCTGGGCTCCGCAGCCTCGCGGACCGCAGCGCCACCACTGTCGTCGAGGGAGTGGTGGTCGTCGACGACGTCGACTTGCTCGATGCGGCGTCGGCGCGAGCTCTCGCTCGGGGCATCGCCGCCAACCGCGTGATCGCCGTGATCGGGCTGCGGACGGCGCGTGCTGGATCGACCGGTCTCCCCGACGACGTGGGCGTCGTCCGCCGAACCGTTCTCGACCTCTGGCTCGATGGATTCGCGCACCGGATCGACCTCGCCGACCTCGGCAACGACGACGCCCTCGACATGATCGACCTCTTCCCGGGAGCCGACGTTCTCGACAGCTCCACCCGTGCCGGGATCGTCTGGCGGGCCGACCGGTCTCGGACCCTTCTTCGACACCTCATCATCGAGGCGATCGATGCCGCCCGAGCCGGACGCGACCCGCTGAGAGAGCTGCAGACAGTGGATCCACGCAGTCGGCTCGCCATCGCCGTGTCCGAACACGTCGCCGACTTCTTACCGGAGGATCTCGCGTGCCTCGCCGCGGTGCGGCGACTGCCTCACCTCGAGCTCGCGGTCGCCGCGCGACTGCTCGATGCCGAGAGGATTCAGGCTCTCGTCGCGAGGGGTCTCCTGCACGCCGACGCCTCCGCCGATCGCCGCCTCACTGCGAACGATCTCATCGCCCAGCAGGCGCAGAGGCAGCTCGGTGCGGCTCGGGTCGACGAGGTGGTGGAGTCGGCGGGACATCGCATGCTGAGGGAATCGGCTGAGTGGTGGAGTCCGGCTGTCGCCATCTCGGTCGCGGAGCGCTGGCACCGGCAGGGGAGCTCCTCGTCAGGCGAGGCAGACTGCTCCCCCGCACTACGCGCCCGTGTCGCGCTCGACGCTGCTCGAGAGGCCAACGACCGAGGTGACACCGCACGCGCGGCGGCGTACGCCGCTCGGGGCCTACGGGCGATGGAGGATCCCGAACTCCGACGGGAGGCGCATCTCGCCGCCGATCGGCCGGACCCGATGCCGGGGCCCGCCGAGATGACGAGTACCGACACACGGCGACGTGACGCGCGGTCCCGCGCGACACGACCTCTCCACGGCACGACCGGCCACCGCGTCGCGGCGTCGACGCTCGCCGATGAGCGCGTCGACGTTCTGCTGCAAGACGCCGTTCATGCAGCCGCCGACATGGACTGGGCCCGGGCGGTGACCGCGACCGAGAACGCGCTCGCGGAGACCTCCGCGTCCCCGGCGGCTCGACTACGCGCCCTCGTCGCCGCGGGATCCGCACTGACGTTCCGGGGAGATTGGCGTCGAGCCCAGAAGCACTTCCGATCGATCGAGCGTGTCCTCGACGCCCGTCGATGCCCGGAGGGCATAGGGGTGCGCGACCGCCTGATGGCTCTGCTCACCATGCTCGCCTGCCATCAGATCGCCGGCGCCGACGGCACGGCAATGCGCAAGCGACTCGAGGACGAGACGAGCATCGCCGTCCGAGAGGGGGAATCGGCGGACCTCTCGGTCGCCGGCGCCGCCTGCGCGATCGCATTCGCGTGCGTCGGCCGTCCCGAGGCATCGCAACGGGAACTCGCCTCTGCGCTTTCACGGGAGTCGACGATGGTGCCCCCCTTGCACGCGGCCATGATCGAGCTCGGCGTGGCTGACGAGCTCGCCATGGCGGGCCGCACGAGGCAGGCTCGGGCGATCCTGAACAGCCTGCGAACGCAACCCGTGCCACTGCTGGTGCGCAGCCGACTGTATGTAGAGACGACCATTCTCACGGCGGAGGGACGGATCAACGGAGCGCGGCGAACCGCCCGGGCCGCGGCCGACCTCTCGTGCGGGCGCTCCACCGCCGCGCTTCGCATTCGAGACCTGTTCCGGCTGGTGACCCTCGGAGAGGCCGAGGAGGGGGAGATCGACGAGCTCGTGCAGCTCGCCGCCACCACCGACCTTCCCCTCGCCTCCGCGGCCGTGCGCCGAGCGACGGCGCGCACCAGCGTGGAAGCGCGATCTCCGGTCGACGAGCTCCGACTCCACGACCTGTGGTCCGCCCCCGACACACCCGCGTCCCGCACCGCCGTCGTCGCTGCGCGCAGCACCTCGCGAGACACACCGACCGAGGCGATCGACGACCTCACGGCGCGCGAGCGCGAGATCGCGCTCCTGGCCGACGAGGGTCTGAGCAATCGCGAGATCGCTCAGCGCCTGTTCCTGTCGATCCGGACGGTCGAGTCGCACGTCTACCAAGCGCGGATGAAGGTGGGAGCACCCTCGCGGCGGGAGCTCGGCCGTTTCGTGGCAGCGGCGTCCGGCGCCGGTAGCTGAGAGGCGGCGTCGACCACGGAAGGCTCGACGTCATCGGTCGGGCGTGAACCTCACACCCGAAGCGGGACGCGAGAACGACCGGGTCCGCCCGATCCCCGCCTCGTCGAGAGCTGATCGCGCGGCCGTGAGAGCGACCGACGACGGGTACCCGCGTCGCGACAGCTGACCGGCGAGGCGTCGGAGAGCCGCGTCGTAGTCCTTGCCCTCGACTCCTCGCACCTTCGACCGCGCGAAATCGAGTGCGCGTTCGGCGTCGTCGTCGGGGAGGGCGGCGAGGACGGCCTCGGCGACCTCCCTGGGAATGCCGCGCTTGCGTAGGGTCTCGGCGACGGCGCGTCGCCCCTCGCCTTTGCGCTCGACCGCCGACATCGCCAGTTGCTCCGCGAATGCGACGTCATCGAGGTACCCGAGGTCGACGAAGTGGTCGACGAGTTCGTCCGCGGTCGAGTCATCGGCACCCTCGACGCCGCGCACGACGGTCCGGGCCTCAGACAGCGACAAGGATCGCGAGCGAAGCTTGCGCAGGAGAACCGCTTCCGCCCGCTCACGGACCTCTGCCCGCTCCGGGAGAGACTCGTCGTCACCGGTGTCGTCACCGACGACGGAGAGTCGGGGACGCCCCGCGATAGGGGCGACCGCCCCTTTCACACCGGGCATTCCGGTCGAGTCGTCCGCGATGGCCTCGTCTCGGCGCGAGGGGTGGTCGCCGCCCGGCCGGACACCCGCCCCGAAGAGAGGGATGACCGGAGCAAGATCGGTATCGTCCACGGCTCGAAGCTCACGGCGCGTCGGAGACTCGTCGAGTCCGCCCCAGTCCTTCTTGCTTCCCCGTTCACGGCTGTCACCGAGACTCCGGTCGTCGCCCACTTCCTCGGACGGGCGACGACCGGAGCCCCGCGTGTCGTCGGTCATCAGGCCGGGCGCCGTGCGGCCAGCTCGTCGTCTGCCGGCGCAGCAACGGCGGGAGCGCCTCCGATGCCCATCTTGGTCTTGATCTTCGTCTCGATCTCTTCCGCGATGTCGGGGTTTTTGATGAGGAAGTTGCGCGCGTTCTCTTTCCCCTGACCGAGCTGCTCACCCTCGTAGGTGTACCAAGCGCCCGACTTCTTGACGATGGCGTGCTCGACGCCGAAGTCGATGAGGCTTCCCTCACGCGAGATACCGACGCCGTAGAGAATGTCGAATTCCGCCTGCTTGAAAGGCGGGGCCATCTTGTTCTTCACGACCTTGACGCGCGTACGGTTGCCCACCGCCTCGGTGCCGTCCTTCAGCGTCTCGATGCGACGGATGTCCAGTCGCACCGACGCGTAGAACTTGAGCGCCTTTCCACCGGCCGTGGTTTCCGGCGAACCGAAGAAGACACCGATCTTCTCGCGCAGCTGATTGATGAAGATCGCGGTGGTCTTCGTGGTGTTCAGTCCACCGGTGAGCTTACGGAGGGCCTGCGACATGAGGCGGGCCTGGAGACCGACGTGCGAGTCACCCATCTCACCCTTGATCTCGGCCTCGGGAACGAGTGCGGCGACCGAGTCGATGACGACGAGGTCGATCGCGCCGGAACGGATCAGCATGTCGGCGATCTCGAGCGCCTGCTCGCCCGTATCGGGCTGGGAGACGAGGAGGGCGTCGATGTCGACACCGAGCTTCTTCGCGTACTCGGGGTCGAGTGCGTGCTCGGCATCGATGAAGGCGGCGATTCCGCCGGCACGCTGCGCATTCGCGATCGCGTGAAGCGTCAGCGTGGTCTTTCCCGAGGACTCCGGGCCGTAGATCTCGATGATGCGGCCACGAGGGAGCCCACCGATACCGAGAGCGACGTCGAGAGCGACGGAGCCGGTGGGGATGGTCTCGATGGGCGCTCGATCGTCGCTGCCCAGTCGCATGACCGAGCCCTTTCCGAACTGACGGTCGATCTGAGCCAGCGCGGACTCGAGGGCCTTTTCGCGCTCTGCAGGTGAGGGCATGACGTCTTCTTTCTTCTCGCGTTCCGGTCGCCTATAGGCTGTCGCGCCTCCCACCGACGGTGGGTTCACCCGACAAGGCGTTCAGAGTGTCGTTCGACATCTCTCACGTTAGAGAGGGCCTCCGACATTGGCTTCGGAGAACCCCCCGGCCGTGGACAGACGAGGAACAAACCCTGGTGTGAAGGAGCCTACGCCGGTTTCGAACGTAGATTCGAGGACACGCCGAAAGAACGGTGCCGACAGCCGAAAGCCTCGGCGGCACACCGTCGGACGCACGAAGACGCTTCAGGAGCGCCGCGGCTCCAGCCGACCCACTCCGTAACGACGGGTGGCGGGAACGTCCGTCTCTTCGCACAGTGCAAGCCAGACGTCTCGCGGGTCGACGCCCGCCGCGAGAGCGTCGACGCTGGTGCGCCCGCCCACCGACGACAACACGAGATCGGTCAACAGCGAACCCCCGCGCGCGCCGAACTCGTCACGGACAGCGCGATCGAACTCGCTACGACGCACGAGCGTCGCTCAGCGGAGCGAGAGCTCGGGCTCGACGGAGGCGACGAGCTCGTCGGGCACCACGTCGGGGAAGGTCTGCAAGCCCTCGAGCACCGAGAGCCGGTCGCCGACTTCGCGCATGATGGTCGAGATGGGAACGTCGAGGGCTTCCGCGACCGAGGCGAGGATCTCGCTCGACGCTTCCTTCTGACCGCGCTCCACCTCGCTGAGGTAACCGAGGGCGACGCTCGCGCGGCTGGCGACCTGGCGGAGGGTACGACCCTTCTGCTGGCGGAGGTCACGCAGGACTTCGCCGATCTCTTGACGAACCAGGATCATGTTGGGGCCCTCCTCACTGCTGATTCCGTCGCCGCCCTCCGTGGACGGCTGTGAAACACCTTCTGTGGTCACCCTAATGCTGTGCGCTGTGCACCGGATGGGAATCGCTACACGAAACCGGGATATGCGATGATTTGTTCCCGTTTTCGTCGACCGGGTACGCCGACGTCTTCACAAGGCCGCCAGCGCCCGCCGAATCGCCAGGTGGGCCGTCTCACGGCGGATGCGCTCACGGTCGCCGGCGATGACCAGGGAGTCGACCCGCGTGCCCAGCGGCGTCGACACGGCGATGTGCACCGTGCCGACCGGCTGCCCATCCTGCTCTTCGGGGCCCGCGACGCCCGTCGTGGCGATCCCGACGTCGGTGGGCACGCCGTCTCGACCCAAGACGTCGCGCACGCCGCGGGCCATCTGACGCGCCACGCGCGGGTGCACAGCCCCGTGCGCCTCCAGCAGCGTCTGGTCAACGCCGAGCAGACCGTGCTTCAGGTCGGTCGCGTACGCGACCACTCCCCCGCGCACCGTGCGCGAGGCGCCGGGGATGTCGACGAGCGAAGACACCACGAGTCCACCGGTCAAAGACTCCGCCACGCCGATCGTCCACCCCAGCTCGACGAGGCGCTCCAAGAGGACGGCAGCGCTTTCACGAGGTGTCCGGACGAGGGTCTCGTCGAGGTCGTCGGGAACGCCGTCGATCACCGTGCCGCTCGCTTCTTCCGCGCCGCCCGTACCTCGGTCACGACGTAGTCGAGTCCGGAAGCGATCGTGAGGACGACCGCGATCGTCATCGTGATGACGCCCGCCCACCAGACGGTGGCCTGCCACGCACCCGCACTCGACACCGTTGCGAACGGGATCAGAGCGATCGAGAGAGCGATGGCTTGGAAGACCGTCTTGAGTTTGCCCATCCACGCCGCCGCCAGCACGTGATCGCTCACGACGAGGAAGCGATAGACGGTGATGCCGATCTCGCGCACGAGCACCACGATGGTGACCCACCAGGGAAGCTCACCCAGGATCGACAGTCCCACGAAGGCGAGTCCCGTCAGGGCCTTGTCGGCGATGGGGTCGAGGAGCTTTCCGAGGTCGCTGACGATGTCGTACCTGCGGGCGATGTAACCGTCGATGCCGTCGGTGGCGATGGCCACGATGAACAGCACAGCGGCTGCCCAGCGGAGGCCGCCGTCGGCGCCCGCGTCGACGAGAAGGAGCCAGAGGAAGACCGGCGCGCAGACGATGCGCGCGATGGTGATCGCGTTGGGCAGCTGCGGGTGCACGGCCATCAGTCGCGACCCGTCAGCTGCCAGGCGTCCTCGGAGCCCTCGTCGTCATCGGCGTTCACCACGGGCAGACCCTCGAACTGCGCCTCGATGGGATCGGAGCCGTACCGGTCGTCGGCGCCGGGTGCGGGGGCCGCCGGAGCGTCATCGCCTCGAAGGCGCGCGAGCACCGCGGGGAGTTGTTCGTTGGTCACCATCACGTCACGCGCCTTCGACCCCTCGGACGGTCCGACGATCTCGCGGGATTCCAGGAGGTCCATGAGACGACCCGCCTTCGCGAAACCGACGCGGAGCTTGCGCTGCAGCATCGAGGTCGAGCCGAACTGAGTCGACACCACGAGCTCGGCGGCGGCGAGCAGCAGCTCGAGATCGTCGCCGATATCGGCGTCGATCTCTTTCTTCTCGGCGGCGGCCTGCACGTCGGAGCGGTACTCGGGCCGCGCCTGCTGAGTGACGTGCGCGACGACCTTCTCGATCTCCTGCTCGCTCACCCACGCGCCCTGCACGCGAAGAGCCTTTGAGGCTCCCATCGGCAGGAAGAGACCGTCTCCCTGCCCGATGAGGCGGTCGGCACCGGGCTGGTCGAGGATGACGCGGGAGTCGGTGACGCTGGTCACCGCGAATGCCAGGCGTGAGGGGACGTTCGCCTTGATCAGACCCGTCACGACGTCGACCGATGGACGTTGGGTGGCGAGGACGAGGTGGATTCCGCTCGCGCGGGCGAGCTGGGTGATGCGCACGATCGAGTCTTCCACGTCACGCGGGGCGACCATCATGAGATCGGCGAGCTCGTCGACGACGACCAGCAAGTAGGGATACGGCTTCAGCACCCGCTCGCTGCCGGCCGGCAGCGTGATCTCTCCCGCGACCACGGCGCGGTTGAAGTCGTCGATGTGGCGGAAGCCGAACGACGCGAGGTCGTCGTACCGCATGTCCATCTCTTTCACGACCCACTGCAGCGCCTCGGCCGCTTTCTTGGGGTTCGTGATGATGGGGGTGATGAGGTGCGGCACGCCGGCGTACGACGTCAGCTCGACGCGCTTCGGGTCGATCAGCACCATGCGCACGTCGGAGGGTTTGGCGCGCATCAGCAGGCTCGTGATCATGGAGTTCACGAAGCTCGACTTACCCGAACCGGTGGAACCGGCCACCAGAA
>JAKOMY010000329.1 GCA_022702225.1 Microbacteriaceae bacterium
CTCATCGGCGTGCTGCCGACCTACGAGGTCATCGGCGTCGCGGCTCCCGTGCTGCTGATCCTGCTGCGCGTGCTGCAGGGCATCTCGGCCGGTGGCGAGTGGGGCGGCGCGGTGCTCATGGCCGTCGAGCACGCCCCCAAGACCAAGCGCAGCCTCTTCGGCGCCTCCCCGCAGCTCGGCGTGCCGCTCGGTCTGCTGCTGGCCAGCGGCATCCTCGCCCTGATGGCGCTCATCGCGCCGGGCGACGCGTTCCTCGCGTGGGGCTGGCGCGTGCCGTTCCTGCTGTCGTTCGTGCTGATCCTCGTCGGCCACTACGTGCGCAAGAAGGTCGAGGAGAGCCCGGTGTTCGTCGAGCTGAGCGAGCGCAAGGAGAAGACCCAGGCGCCGATCGTCCAGCTCTTCCGCAAGCACGCCGTGCTCGTGATCATCGCCGCGCTCGTGTTCGCGGGCAACAACGCCGTGGGCTACATGACCACCGGCGGATACATCCAGCGCTACGCCACCAACCCCAACGGGCCGGTGGGGCTGGCCACCGCCGACGTGCTCGGCGCCGTCACCCTCTCGGCCGTGTCGTGGCTGGTCTTCACCGCGATCGGCGGGTGGATCGGCGACAAGATCGGCCGCCGCAACACCTACTTCGTCGGCTGGGCCGCCCAGCTCGTCGGCGTGCTGCTGCTGTTTCCGCTCGTCAACACCGGCAGCGTGGGCATGCTCGCGCTGGGCCTCGTCGTGCTCACGGTCGGCCTTGGCCTGACCTACGGGCCCCAGGCGGCGCTGTACGCCGAGCTGTTCCCGGCATCCATCCGCTTCTCGGGGGTGTCGATCTCGTACGCGATCGGCGCGATCCTCGGCGGCGCGTTCGCCCCGACCATCGCTCAGGCGCTCGTCGACGCGACCGGCGGCACGAACGCGGTCACCGTCTACCTCGCCGGCATGACGGTCATCGGCTTCCTCGCCACCCTGCTGCTGCGCGACCGCAGCGGCATCCCCCTCGGCCCCGACCACGAGGCCGAGCAGTCCGTGAGCCCGGTGCGCGGCCTGCAGCGGGCCTGACCCGGTTGCACGGCCTCGCCCCCCGTCGCGCGGGGCGGGGCCGTGCCGCGCGGGCTCGTGCCGTTCTTCGGATCGAACGCCCGCTTTTTTCTTCCTTGTCAAACAGACTGACTGTTCATACAGTCAGTGCAGATCACTCCGGAGGTTTCCATGTCCGACACGCTGTCCCCCACCGCCCCGGCGCTCACCGCACCCGACGGCACGCGATTCCGCGATCTCGACCACGACGGCATCATGGCGGTCTACGAGAACCCGACCGCGAGCGTCGACGACCGCGTCGACGACCTGCTGTCGCGGATGACGCTGGCCGAGAAGGCCGGGCAGATGTTCCAGTCCGTCATCGAGTCCGGGCGCGGCGGAGTCGTCGTCGAGCACGAGACCCCCGACGATGACGTCGTCGGTGCCGAGCGCTACAACAAGACGGCGACCAGCGAACTGCTCGGCGAGAAGCACATGACGCACTTCAACGTGCTCGAACTCGAGAGCGTCGAACAGGCCGTGGCCTGGAGCAACGCCCTACAGGAGGCCGCGTCGCGCACGCGACTCGGCATCCCCGTGACCCTCTCCACCGATCCGCGCCATGCGTTCGTCCGCAACGTCGGCGCCTCGCTCCCCTCCGCGTTCTTCTCGAAGTGGCCGGAGCCCCTGGGTCTCGCCGCGCTCCGCGATGTCGAGACGGTCCGGGAGTTCGCCGACATCGCGCGCGCCGAGTATGCCTCCGTCGGCATCCGCGCCGCACTCCACCCCACCGTCGACCTCACGACCGAGCCGCGCTGGGCGCGGCAGATCCACACGTTCGGAGAGGATGCCGAGCTCGCCTCCGCCTACGTGCGCGCGTACCTCGACGGGTTCCAGGGTGCCGAGCTGGGTGCGACGTCGGTGGCCTGCACCACCAAGCACTTCCCCGGAGGCGGTCCCCAGAAGAACGGCGAGGACGCACACTTCCCCTACGGGCGGGAGCAGGTCTACCCGGGCGACAACTTCGATTACCACCTCGAGCCCTTCCGTGCCGCGATCGCGGCGGGCACGGCGGGCATCATGCCCTACTACGGCCTCCCCGAGGGGCTCGTCCTCGACGGCGAGCCGGTCGAAGAGGTCGGGTTCGGCTTCAACAAGCAGATCCTCACCGGCCTGCTGCGCGAGAAGCTCGGCTACGACGGGGTCATCTGCACCGACTGGGCCCTCGTGCACGGGTACACCACCCCCGGGCGGGAGCTGCCCCCGAAGGCGTGGGGCATGGAGCACGCCGACGCACGCACCCGCGTGAAGAAGATCCTCGACGCCGGAGCCGATCAGCTCGGCGGCGAGAAGTGCCCCGAGATCGTCGTCGACCTGGTCGAGAGCGGCGAGATCGCCGAGCAGCGCATCGACGAGTCGGTGCGGCGTCTGCTGCGGGTGAAGTTCGCCCTCGGGCTGTTCGACGACCCGTTCCTCGACCTCGATCACGCGCGCGCCGTCGCGGGGGCCGCCGACGCGGTCGCGGCCGGTCACGCGGCCCAGCAGCGCAGCATCACCGTGCTCACCAACGGCGACGCCGGCCGCGCGGTGCTCCCCCTCCGCACCGGTCTGCGGGTCTACGCCGAGGGCGTCGACCGGGCGATCCTGGCCGACTTCGCCGAGGTGGTGGACGATGCCCAGGATGCCGACATCGCGATCCTCCGCGTGAAGGCGCCGAGCGAGGTGCGGCAGACCTTCTACTTCGAGACGTTCTTCCACCAGGGCTCGCTCGAGTTCTCGGCCGACGAGGCCGCCCACATCGACGCGCTCTGCCGCGCCGTCCCGACCGTCGTGGACGTATTCCTCGACCGACCGGCCATCCTCACCGACGTCGTCGCCGCGGCGGCGGCGGTGACGGGATCGTTCGGCAGCGGAGATCGCGCGTACCTCGAGGTCCTCTTCGGTCGTGCGCGCGCGGAGGGGCGGCTGCCGTTCGAGCTCCCCTCGTCGATGGCCGCCGTCGAGCGTTCGCGCGAAGACGTGCCCTTCGACACCGAGGCACCGCTGTTCCCCCACGGACACGGACTCACGACCACAGCCTGACCCCTGCCCCCTCCCTTCCCCCTCGTCAAAGGAGACACCATGACACAGACACAGCATCCGGTCCCGACGGCCGCCGACAGCACGGCCGAGAGCACCGCCGAACGCATGATGCGGCTGACCGGCCAGCACGTCGGCGCCGGCTTCATCACCCGCTACGTGCTCGGCCAACTGGGGGTGTGGATCGCCCTCATGACCCCCGCCGCCGTCACCCTCTCGCTTCGCGTCGGCGACGTGGATCCGGCGAACAAGGCGGCATCCCTCTCGCTCATCGCGGGGCTCGGCGCCGCCTGTGCACTGTTCGCCAACCCGATCTTCGGGCGCCTCAGCGACAAGTCGACGTCGCGTTTCGGTCAGCGGCGCCCCTTCATCCTCGGCGGCGTGCTGGTGGGGATCATCGCGACGTTCTTCCTGGGAGCGGCGACGACCATTCCGATGATCGCCGTCGCCTGGTGCATCGCGCAGGTCGGCTTCAACACCGCCCTCGCCGCCACCGTGGCCGTGCTGCCCGAACGCGTCCCCGCGCACAAGCGCGGTCGGGTGTCGGCGTGGCTCGGCTCCGGCAGCCAGGTCGGTGCCGTCGCCGGAACGTTCCTCGTGCAGGGGACGGGCACGCAGGGCGTGTGGATGTTCCTCGCCCCCGCCGCGCTCGCCCTCGTGCTCGTCGTCGTCTTCGTCGCCGGCCTCAAGGAAGTGCCGCGCACCCGCGCGGAGGTCGGCCGGTTCCGTCTCGCCGACATCTTCACCGCGCTGTGGATCAACCCGTTCCGCTTCCCGGCCTTCGGACTGGCGTGGGTGGGTCGCTTCCTCGTCTGGACCGCGCTGGCCCTGCTGACGACGTACAAGACCTACTTCCTCAGCGACCACCTCGGCCTCCCCAAGGAGGCCCTGCCGAACCTGCTCTTCATCTCCATGCTGGCTCTCGCCGCCAGCGTGTTCGTCAGCAGCCTGCTCGCGGGCTGGCTGAGCGACATCGTGAAACGACGTAAGGTCTTCGTCATCGCCGCCTCGCTCGGCTACGCGGCCGCGATGATCGTGGTGGCCACCGCCACCGGCTTCGACGGGTTCCTGCTCGGCGTCGTCATCGGCGGTCTGTCGCAGGGGGCGTACATGGGCGTCGACTACGCACTCGTCTCGGACGTGCTGCCCGACTCCGACACCGAGGCCGCGAAGGGCATGGGCGTGTTCAACCTGTCCAGCACCGTGCCCCAGACGGTCGCCCCCGTGCTTGCGCCGGTGCTTCTGCTGATCGGGGCGACGCCCGGCAGCCAGAACTACGTCGCGCTGTACGTCGGCGCGGCGGTCTTCGCCCTGCTGGGCGCGGCGGCGATCGCCGTCATCCGCGGCGTCCGCTGATCCGACCGGGCGGCGGTCCGCGAGACCGCCGCCCTAGGATGAGTGCCATGCCCCGCGCCCCCCGGATCGTCGCGCAGGGTGACTCGACCCGGGAGGCGATCTTCGCCTCGGCCGTGCACAACTTCGGCCGATTCGGCTACCGCGGAACCTCTCTCGCACGTATCGCCGCGGACGCCGGCATCGTCCAGTCCGCGATCCTGCACCACTTCTCCACTAAGGAGAAGCTGCTCCTGGCCACGCTCGAGCGCTTCTACGACGAACACGGCACGCTGCGCGACCCCGAGGGCCGGGGCATCGATGAGATGCCCGTTCCCGACTACCTCGAGCTCGCCGCCGCCACCAACGAGCGCCGCGCAGACCTGGTGCGCTTCTACGCGGTGCTCTCGGCCGAGAGCACGACCGAGGAGCACCCCGCTCAGGAGTTCTTCCGCGCGCGGTTCGCGCAGATGCGCGGCCATCTCACCGACAAGATCCAGGCCGAGTGGGGCGGCGCCCTCTCCCCCGAACGAGCGCGCGATCTCGTCACCCTCGCGGTGGCGGCCCTCGACGGCCTGCAGACCCAGTGGATCCTCGAACCCCGCGTCGCGATGACCTCGTGCGTCACCCTGCTGCGGCGCGTCCTCTCCCCCGTCGACCCCGTCGACCCCGCCGACCCGGCCGACCCCGCCGACCCGGCCGACCCGGCCGACCCCGCCGACCCCGCCGATTCGCGCGTCGGCTGAGGGCCCGCGGCCCCGCCGGGGCGGATTCGCGCGCATCGACCGGCGGGCAGCGCTGCGCGCGGACGCGCGACCGAGGAACGCAAAAACACACGAGGAGCGCCACGCCTCCCGTGCCGCTCAGCCGACGAACCGCTCCGCCAACGCCGACCGCCGCACCTTTCCGGCGTCGTTGCGCAGCGGCGCGGTCGACACGTGCACCGCGACGGGCGCGCGACGACCCAGGTGCGTCCGGGCGTGGGCCATCACCGACGCGGATGCCGCCGAGTCGGTGAGCCGGACGGCGGCGTGCACCACCTGGCCCAGCTCGTCGTCGGCGACGCCGAAGGCGACGGCTTCCGCCACGGCGGGATGCTCTTGGAGCGCCGCCTCGATGACGGCGGGGGCGATCTTGTCACCCCCGCGATTGATCATGTCGTCCGACCGGTCGTGCAGGAAGAGGTAGCCGTCGGCATCCACGTGTCCGATGTCGCCAAGGGTGTCCCAGCCCTCGGCGTCGCGGCGCGAGGTCCCGCCCACGTAGGCGTAGGCGGGGGCGGCGCCGCGCCGCATCCACACCAGTCCGCCCTCGCCCGTGGGCAGGTCGCGCCCGCTGTCGTCGCGGATACGGATCTCGGTGCCCCCGATCGCCCGCCCGACGCTGCCCGGGCGTTCGAGCCATTCCGTCCCCGCGATGCGGGTGAGTCCGTTCGACTCGCTGCCGGCGTACACCTCGTCGACCCGCTCGGCGCCGATCCAGTCGAGAAACGCCCGCTTCAGCGCCGGCGCGCACGGTGCCCCCATGTGCAGCACGCTCTCGATGCTCGCGACGCGCTCGGGCGCCCGCGCTTCGGCGGGCAGACGCAGCAGACGCGCCATCATCGCGGGAACCAGCAGACCCCACGTCGCCCGGTGCGTCTCGACGGCCGTGACCCACGCGGCGGGGTCGAAGCGGTCCAGGATGACGAGACGGTGACCCGTCAGCAGGCCGCGGAACGCGTAGGTGAACACCGCGGAGTGCCACAGGGGTCCGGCGACGATCTGCGTCGCCTGGCGGGGCAAGAACTCCGCGACCGGGCGCGAGGGATCCAGGGTCGCGGGCGCGGCAGCGCGCACGATCTTGGGCCGTCCCGTCGAGCCCGAGGTCGCCGGGGCCTTCCAGCACGATGCCGCCGCATCCGGCAGCTCGCCGCCGCGCGGGGCCACGCGCGCCCCGGGCAGCCACGCGATCCCGGACGACGCGGGCCGCGACCCCACGGCGGCCGCGGGCACGGCCAGCGCCTCCAGGGCGCCGCGCTCCGCCGCGGTCAGCTCGGTCGACAGGGGCTGCGGCGTCGCGCCCGCCCGCCAGATCCCGAAGCACGCGACCACGAAGTCACGCCCGTTGCGCAGCGACACGGCGACGAGGTCGTCGCGCCGCACCCCACGGCGACGGAGTTCGTGCGCGAGCGCCGAGGCCGCGGCATCCAGCTCCTCCGCCGTCATCGCGCCGGCACTGTCCACGACGAGGGGCTCGTCGGGATCGGCCCGCGCGCGCTCGGCGAGGATCGCCGAGAATGTCTGCTCGGTCATCGCGGGCTCGCCAGCGGCACGCGGGCGTAGAACTCCTCGTGCGCTCGCGCCGCGCGATCCCACGTGTGGGCACGGGCGAGCTCGACCCCGGCGGCGGAGTCGACGAATGCCCGTCCGCGCAGCACCGCGCCGAGCTGGGCTGCGATCTCGGACGGCGTCGACGCGTAGAGCACGGCGTCACCGAACACCTCGCGAATGACCGGCAGGTCTCGCGCGACCACCGGCGTGGCCGCGGCGAGCGCCTCCATCGCGGCGAGGCCGAAGCCCTCCTTGGTCGAGACGAAGGCGAGCGCCCGCGCCTCGGCGACGAGGGCCGGCAGCGCGGCGTCGTCGACCGGCCCGAGGATGATCGGACGGATGCCGAGCTCCACCGCACGCGCCTCGAAGCGGTCCCGGTACTCGCGGTAGTCGAACAGGGTCTCGCCGCCGCCGAACACCAGACGCAGGTCGGGGTGCGTATCGCGCGTGAGGGCGTAGGCCTCGAGGAGGTCGATCGAGCCCTTGCGCGGCTCGATGCCCCCGAGGGCCAGCACGTACGCGCCGAGCTGCGTTCGCCATGCCGCCCGGGCGTCGTCTGCCTCGGCCGCGGCGGCGAACCGTTCGGCATCCACCCCGTTCGCGATCACCTCGGGGCGTACGCCGTACCCCTCCTCGACCTCGCGCGCCACCGCGTGCGAGACGCACAGTCGGGCGACCGGCTCGGTGACGGCGCGGTCATGGCACGCCACGAGCTGGGGCGTCGTGAACGCGTCGAGGTGGTGGATCGTGCGGACGACGGGGATGCCGCGCCGCAGGGCCGCGTTCGCCGAGATGCAGTCCTGCGCGTGGACGATGTCGGCATCCGGGTCCAGCGCAGCGGCCATCAGCTCGATCGAGCGCTCGATGCGCTCCCCCACGCCCTCGCCGTCGCGCGGGGGGAAGGGCACGACGCGCACGCGGACGCGCGGGTCGACCGGACGGAAGAACGCGGTGTCGTCGCCGCGCCCGAGCGTCCACACCTCGACCTCGTGACCGCGTGCGGCGAGCGCCTCGGCGAGCGCGAGGGTGTGCACGACGCCGCCGCGGGGTTTGGTGGAGTAGGTCAGCTGCGCGATGCGCATGGGTCGTCCTTTCCGCGGCGAGCACGCGGTCTATGCCGGCGCGGTGAGCCGGTAGGCGTGTTCGGCGCGCTGCGCGAGGTGGTTGAGCGAGCGTCGCGCGCGGGCCACGTCGGCGGAGACGTCGGCCTCCGCGACGGCGAGCCCGCCCTTCGCCCAGGTCTTGGCGACGATCTCGCCCGCGGGGTCGACGACCTTCGCCTGCCCGAGGAAGCGCAGGCCGCCGAGCACGCCGGTCTGGTTCGACGACACGAGGTAGACCTGGTTCTCCGCGGCGCGGGCGCAGTCGTACAGGTCGAACAGGTGCGCCTGACGGTCGTTGCGGATGCGATCGGAGCGGTCGGTGACGCTCGCGGGCCACGCGCTCAGGCACGCGATCACCTCGGCGCCGTCGAGCGCGATCGAGCGGGCCGCCTCGGGGAACGTCTTGTCGAAGTCGATGAGCATCCCGAGCCGACCGACCGGGGTGTCGAACGCGCGGAAGTCCGTTCCGGCCGCGTACACCTCCGACTCACCCAGGGGCAGGTGCACCTTGCGGTGCGTTCCCAGCACCCCATCGCCGGTCACGCAGACCGCGGTGTTGTAGCGCCGTTCCTCACCGTTCTCGACCGCCCGCTCGGCGATGCCGAAGCACACCGTCATGTCGCCCGCGAGCGCGACGATCGCCGCCACCTCGGGCCCGTCGATCTCGACCGAGTGCGGGATGCCGTCGCCCTCGTCGACCGGGTGGTGCAGGTCGAGCAGGTAGCCGCCGATCGTGGCATCCGGGAGCACGAGGAGGTCGACCCCGCGTCCGCGGGCGTCATCGACGATGCCCGGGAGCTTCGCGAGCGTGCGCTCGACGTCCCGACCGAAGTGGGCCGCCACCGCAGCCATCGTGACGGATGCCATTCCCCGAGAGTACGCGGTGGCCGTTCAGCGCACCGCGAGAACGTCGCGCGACGCCGCGACGATCGAGTCGGCGACGTGCTCGGCATCCCGGGCGATCGCGTGGAAGCGCCCCGAACCCCACGTGTGGAGCCACGGGAGGCCCACGAACGAGAAGCCCGGGACCGCCGTCGCTCCCCGCTCGTGGACGGGGTGCCCACTCGCGTCGAGCACGTCGAGGTCGCCGAGCCACGACCAGTCGGCCCGGAACCCGATGGCCCAGACCACGGCGTCGACGTCGGCGAGCTCGACCTGCGTCGGGCCAGGTTCGGGGGCCCACACCGGTCGATAGCGCTCCTCGGCCGGCGCGTGGATCCCCTCGCGGGCGATGTAGGCGTCGATGTCGTTCTTGATCGACTCGGCGACCGAATCGGCGTGGTCGAGGTCGGCCGTGAGGGTGTCGTCGAACGCGATCGCCCCGTCGGCGATGCCGGTGGCGCGCCCGTGCAGACGCATCCCCTGCGCGGCGAAGGCCCGGAGGTCGATGTCACGGCCACCGTCGCGACCGGTGACGTAGTGGTTGGTCGCGGCGCGTTTCGCCGCCGCCTGCGCCCCGGCCGGAACGTCGTAGACGCCCATGTCGGCGAGCCATGTCATGCAGTCGCGTCCCCGGTAGAACC
>JAKOMY010000336.1 GCA_022702225.1 Microbacteriaceae bacterium
AGGGCGGATGCCGTGGCTCAGTCGTCGACGAGCAGCGACTCCTCGACCGTGCGGCGCTGGCGCGGCGCGAGCTCGCGCTGACGCAGGCCCTCTTCGGCGGCGTCGACGTCGCCCAGGGCGCCCACCGCGATCACGGTGACGGGGGTGAAGCGGGCGTCGATGTCGAACGCCGCGCGCAGGTCGTCGGCGACGAAGCCGCCCATCTGGTGGGTGGCGAGGCCCTCGGCGTGCGCCTGCACGGTGAAGTGGGCGGCGGCCTGTCCGCTGTCGTACAGAGCCCAGGTACGAGCCTCGCCGTCTTCTGTCTCGGTCTCGGCGAGCACGACGAGAAGAGCGCCGGCCGCGGGAGCCCAGGACTGGTTGAAGCCCATCAACGCGGCGACGACGCGCTCGTGCGCGGCGGTGCCCCGGCGCGCCACGATGAAGCGCCACGGCTGGAAGTTCATACCCGAGGGAGCCCAGCGGGCGGCCTCGAGGGCGGACCGCAGGGCCGACTCGTCGATCGGCGTCTCGGGGTCGAAGACGCGGGTGCTCCAACGCTCGGCGAGGACGTCGAGGATGGGGGCGTCGGTGGGGGCGGTGCGGTCGAGGGTGAGAGACATGGGGACTCCTGAGAACGAGGGCTGATCCGGGACGCCGTTGACCCGAACCATTGAACGCCATGAGGCGGCGAAGTGTTCCCGTGTGAACCTAAAGGTCTGCCATGAGGCGCCGGTCCGCAACCGGCGGCGTCGAGGCCCCGGTGCGCGCGGCGGCGTCGGTCAGGCGTTCCACGACGCGGGACCGGCGGTACCCGCCGGGTACTCGTCGAGCGGGACCTCGCCCTTGCGCCACGCGTCGATGACCGGCTGAACGATGCGCCAGCACTGCTCGGCCGCATCGCCGCGGACGGCGAGCATGGCGTCCCCATCGAGGATGCCGGAGAGGACTTCGCCGTAGGCCTTGAGGGCGCCCTCGCCGAGGTGGGCGGAGAGGTTCACGCGCTCGAGGTCGAGAGGGTCGTCGGCGCCGTTGATGTTCAGGCCCAGGCTGATCGTGTCGGGCCCGAGCGAGAACACCATCTGGGAGGGCTCGCTCTCGCCGATGAACCCGTCGGGAAGATGCCGGACGGGCTTGAACGTCACGGTGACGGCCGGGTCTCCCGCACCGAGTGCCTTGCCCGAGCGCAGCAGGATCGGAACACCCTGCCAGCGGGCCGTGCGCACCTCGACGGTCATCTCGGCGAGCGTCTCGGTGTCGCGCGAGGCATCGACCCCGGGCTCGTCGACGTACGACGAGAAGTGGCGGTCGCCCACGTCGCCCGCGGTGTAGCGCGCGCGGCGCGAGTTCGCGACCGGGTCGTCGTCTTTCACGTGGGTCGCGCGCAGCACCGCCGAAGTCGCATCGCGCAGATCGAGTTGATCCAGGGATGCCGGGGGCTCCATCGTGACGAAGGCCATGACCTGCAGAAGGTGGCTCTGGATCATGTCGACCAGGGCACCGGCCGCGTCGTAGTAGCCGGCGCGGCCCTCGAGGCCCAGGGCTTCGGGGAAGTCGATGCGGATCGAGGCGATGTCGTCGGCCGACCAGACGCTCTCGACGATGCGATTCGCGAATCGCGTGCCCAGCAGGTTCAGCACGGTGGAGCGGCCCAGGAAGTGGTCGATGCGGAACACCTGGTCTTCGGGCACCAGGGTCGCCAGCTGCGTGTTCAGCGTGCGGGCGCTCGCCTCGTCGGTGCCGAACGGCTTCTCGAGGGCGAGGATCGTTCCCTCGGGGATCGTCACGTCGCTGAGCGCGAGGCACGCCTTCTCGGTGACCGCCGGGGGCACCGCGAAGTACAGGGCCGGTCGGCCCTCGGCGTCGTCGAGCAGCTTCTGCAGATCGGCGGCCGTCGTGATGTCGGCTCGAGAATAGGTCGTCTCCGAGACCGAGGCGAAGGCGTCGTCGGCATCCATCGTCTGGAAAGCCTTCTCGACCACCTCGCGCCAGTGCTCGTCGGTCCAGTCCTCCATGCCCGCCCCGTGCAGACGCACGGACCGGTTCGGCTCGCGCGAGAGCAACTGGCCGAGGGCCGGGAGCAGCAGTCGCGAAGTGAGGTCGCCCGAAGCGCCCAGGATGATCAGGGTGGTGTCCGCAGCCATGGGGTCACCGTAGCGCTCGCCCCCGACATCGCCGTGCCGCTTGCAGCGGGCGCAGAGAAGTCACTAGCGAGATCGATCGACACGATGTCGGCGGTACCTGCCACAATCCGAGGGTGACGACTCCGATCGAGGACTACGCGGTCCTCAGCAACTGCCGGTCCGCCGCTCTCGTCTCCTCCGCGGGGAGCGTCGACTGGTTGTGCCTGCCGCGGTACGACAGCGGGTCGATGTTCGGCGCCCTTCTCGGCGATGAGTCCCACGGTGCATGGACGCTGCGTCCCGCCGACCCCGAGGCGCGGGCGACCCGGCGGTACGACGGCGACACCTTCGTGCTCGTCACGCGGTGGGAGACCTCGACCGGCATCGCCGACGTCTACGACGCCATGCCCGTCGACGAGGGCGTGGAGGCCCTCATCCGCCGCGTGGTCGGGGTCTCGGGCGAGGTCGATTTCGTCAGCGAGGTGCGTCTGCGCTTCGACTACGCCCGTGCGGTGCCGTGGGTGCGTCAGATCGGCGGCGGCGACGAGCACGTCATCCTCGCCGCGGCCGGCCCCGATTCGGTGACGATCCGCGGACCCCGCCTCATCGCCGTCGACACCGCCCACCGCGGCCGTTGGACGACGGAGCCGGGCCGAAGCGTCGACTCCGTCCTCGCCTGGGGCCCGTCGTGGCAGGAGCCGCCCGTCGCCTTCAACGTCGAGGCGGCGCTCGAGCGCACCCGCGAATGGTGGGCCGCGTGGGCCGACCGCGTGCAGGCCGCCGGTACCCACGCGGCGCTGGTCACGCGCTCGCTCATGGTGCTGCGCGCCCTCACGCACTCCGAGACGGGCGGAATCGTGGCGGCGGCGACGACTTCTCTCCCCGAGGCCTTCGGCGGTTCTCGCAACTGGGACTACCGCTACGTCTGGCTGCGCGACGCCGCTCTCACCCTCAGCGCCTACATCGACCACGGCTACCTCGATGCCGCGCACCGCTGGCGCGACTGGCTGCTGCGCGCGATCGCGGGCGATCCGTCCGACGTGCAGATCATGTACGGGATCGCGGGGGAGCGCGACCTGCCCGAGCGCGAGATCCCCAGTCTTCCCGGCTACGGCGGCGCGGCCCCCGTGCGCATCGGCAACGGCGCGGTCGACCAGTACCAGGCCGACGTCATCGGCGAGGTGATGGTCGCGCTCGAAGCCGCGCGCAACGCCGGCGTCGAAGAGACGACGTTCTCGTGGTCGCTGCAGCGGGCGCTCCTCGACCAACTGGCGACCGAGGTCGACCGCCCCGACCTCGGGATCTGGGAGATGCGCGGCGAACCCCACTTCTTCACGCACTCGCGGGCGATGGTGTGGGCGGCGTTCGACCGTGGCATCCGGGCCGTCGAAGAGGGCGGGCGCGACGGCGACGTCACCACGTGGCGCACCCTGCGCGATCGTGTTCGGGCCGACATCGACGCCCGCGGTGTGCACGCGGGCGGTTGGTTCACGCAGCACTTCGACACCGACGAGGTCGATGCCTCGCTTCTCGTGCTGCCGCAGGTGGGTTTCTGCGCCTACGACGATCCGCGTATGCTCGCCACCGTCGCGCGCATGGAACAGACCCTCATGCCCGACGGATGGCTGCTGCGTTACCGCACCACGGGCGTGGACGGCCTGACCGGCGACGAGCATCCCTTCCTCGCCTGCTCGTTCTGGCTGGTGGGGCAGTACGCCCACAGCGGCCGCCGCGACGAGGCCGTCGCGCTCATGCACCGGCTGACGGCCGTCGCCAACGATCTCGGCCTGTTGTCCGAGGAGTACGACCCCACGACCGGTCGTCAGGCCGGGAACACCCCGCAGGCGCTCTCGCATCTCGCCCTGGTGGGGGCGGCCGACGCCCTCGACGCCACGGCGCCCCACCGAGAGGCCTGAGCCCGCCCCGACCGCACCGGCGCGGCCCTAGAGTCAACGCATGGACGACGACGTCGAGCTGCGCCGGCTGCGCGAGCGCGTGTACGGGGCCGAGGGGGCGTCCGCGACCCCCGCGATGATCGAGCGTCTCGCCGAGCTCGAGGAGCGGGTCCGCCGCTCCGGCTCCTCCGCCGCCCCCGAGTCCGCGGGTTCGACGCCTGCCCCCGTCGCCCCCGTCGCCGTGCGCTCCGTCCCCGGAGCCGCGGCCCCTCTCGAGGATCCCCCGACCCCCGGAGCCGCCGGCCCTGACGAGGATCCCTCGACCCCGGATGCCGCCCCCCTCACGCCCCGGCGCGTTCTGCGCCTCGTGCTCCTCTCCGTCGGCGCTCTGGCTCTGCTCGGTATCGGCATCGCGATCGGTGCGAGCGTGGCCCCCACCATGGCCGCGACCCCCGATCCCGCGTCGGCGGCCTATCCCGAGCTGACCTTCCCGCAGACGATCGAGGACGTCATCTCGGCCGACATCCTGCGCGACAGCGGGATCGACGCGGGGAGCACGCGCTACATCGCGACGGTGAGCGACTTCCGCATCTACCTCGCCCAGCCCGACGACGGCGACGGACGCTGCATCGTCGCCTTCACCTCCACCGACAATCGACCGTGGTCGGCCGGCTGCGCGAGCGGGGCACAGGAGGGAGCCGCGATCTTCGGGGTCGACGAGACCCTCACCGTCGCGATCGGGGATCCCGATGATTCCGATGTCACCGGCATCCCGATCCGTTTGTCACCGAGTGTCACGGCGTACGTGACGCAATAGCGAAGGAGAACGACGATGTTCCACGCCGATGGCGCCTACTCCGGGTTCGCGGTCGACGACCTCGAGGCGGCGCACCGTTTCTATGCCGACACCCTCCGACTCCGCGTCGAGGTGCTCGAGGGATCGGGCTTTCTCACGCTGCATCTCGGTTCCGGAGGACGCGTGCTCGTCTACGGCAAGCCACACCACCAGCCGGCCTCGTTCACGGTGTTGAACTTCCCCGTGGCCGACGTCGAGGCGGCTGTCGACGACCTGCGCTCCCGGGGCGTCGACACGAAGATCTACGACGACGCCGACTTTCCCACCGACTCCCGCGGCATCATGCGCGAGGGCGGTCCGCTGATCGCGTGGTTCCGTGACCCGGCGGGCAACGTCCTCGCCGTCCTCGACGAATGACGGATGGCTCAGCCCATCGCGCGGAGGTCGGTTCCGGTGGCATCGAGGCGGAAGGACTGGTCGCGGTAGTCATCGCGCAGTCCGAACGATATCTCGGGCGCCTCGACGCTGCGGTTGAAGGTCGGGCTGTCCAGGTCGGTGTCGGTCGTGCGGTGGATGAACACTGACCCGCCGTCTGTCGGTAGCCCGCTCTGGGCCGAAGCGTTCTCGATGGCCGGCCAGATGCGGTCGAGAGCCACGTCGGACCACGAGAACTGTTCCTCGGCGAGCTGCGGCTGGCTGCCCGCGGGCCCGTCGTGGCTGACGCGGCCCCCGCGGTAGGTCCACTCGTCGGTCTCGATGGCGCCGGCACGGACCGGGGCGTTCACGATCACGGCATCCGCGATCACGGTGATCGACACCACTCGATCGTGACCGATCGCCTCCTCGAGCGACCTCTCGGCGCTGAGGAGGGTGTCGGGCCGGCGCATGTCGACGCTCCACCGTCCCTCCGACCACGCGTCGACGGTCAGGCCGAGACCCTCTCGGAACGGCAGCAGAACGGCACCGGCGGCGAGGGCCGCGACCACGGCGAACACCGCGAGTCGAAGGGGACGTCCGCGGCGGCCGATGCCGATGAGAGGCCCGCGGCGACGGCCTTTGTCGATGCGCGTTCCCGGGGGGATCGATCGGACCTCGACCTCGGTACGTGTCGGGATGACGAGGCGCTCGATCTCGGCGGGCGAGAGTTCCCCGTCGACGAAGGCGACCTCGGGGCCGCCCTCGAGCAGGATCGCGACATCGCGTTCGACACCGGACTGGTAGGCCGGCAGCTCGATCAGCGGGACGATCGTGCGGATCGTGGTCGCCCACGCGTCGCCGGTGAGCGCGACCACCGTCACATCGATGTCGCAGACCGGCTGCTCGTTGATGAACGTCCCGGTCTGGCGAACCGAGTCGATGCGGGCGCGTCCTAGGCGGCGGGCGTCGCGAGCCTCGTGGACGGCGGCGGCAGAGGGGAATGACGCCGAGAGACCGCTCGCCAACCGGGTGATGGTGATCGCGAGGATGAAGACCGTGAGCGCGATGCCGAAGATCGGCATCCCGGTGTCCGGATTTCCGAGCAGGGCGACGATCAGAGCCCCGATCACCACTCCCAGGGCGGCGGAAGCAACAAGGCGAAGCACCTGAAAAGCCTAGACGTCCCGGGTGAGCGTCGGGAAAAGGGGGCGGGATGCCGTGGCTCCGGGATCCCGCAGAAGGGCGGGGGTCACCGTGGCCACGGCAACCCCCGCCCGGCTGACCGGACCCGAACCGGTCAGCCCCGCAGAGCCTCGCCGAGCTTGACGCGCGCCCCCATGCGCAGCAGCGAGTTGCGGTAGATGCGGGCGGCGACGCCGATCGCGAGCACGCACGAGGCGAGCAGAACGAGGAGCGAGAGCACGGGTTCCCACCACTGCGCGTCGCCGAGGTACATGCGCAGCGGCATCCCCACCGGAGCCGAGAACGGCACGTACGACATGATCGTCAACACGACGGGGTTGTCGTTGAAGAAGATCACCAGGAAATACGGCGCCATGATCAGCATCGTGATCGGGGTGGTCGTCGCTCCGATGTCCTCCTGCCGCGAGACCATCGCGGCGGCCGCGGCGAACAGCGCCGCCAGCAGCACGAAGCCGAAGAGGAAGAAGATCGCGAACCACGCGATCGGGGCGCCGAGGGCGTCGAGCACCCCCGCTTGGCCGGTGACGGCGAGTCCCACGACCGCGACGGCGGCGAGCAGCACGATCTGCGCCATCGCAAGGATCGTGTTGCCGAGCACCTTGCCCGCCAGGAGCGCCCGCACCGGAATCGCCGAGATGAGGATCTCGACCACGCGCGTCTGCTTCTCTTCGACGACGCTCTGCGCGATGGTGCCCCCGAAGGTCGTCGCGGCGATGAGGAAGACGAGGCCGAAGGCCAGCGCGATGAAGTACCGCAGCACGTCGGCGGCGGTCGAGCCGGGCTCGAGCCGGTCGACCGGCGGGGTGTCGCTCAGCATCTGCAACAGGGTCGAGGGGACGCTGTCCTTCACCACGACGGTGAAGTCGAATGCCGAGTCCGACGAGCCCGGGACCAGGGCGGCATCCACCGTCCCGTCCGCCACGAGAGCGCGAGCGGCGTCGTCGCTGTCGGCAACCGTCACCTCGAGTCCGTCGAGGCCCGACACATCGCCCTGCGTCTGCGAGGTGACGGCGACGGGGATGCCGCTGCCGCTGGCGTTCGAAGCGGTGAAACCGCCCCAGAGCACCGACGCGAGGGCGGCGACGATGAGGATCGCGGTAGAGATGACGAATGCCTTGCTGCGCAGCTTCGAGCCGATCTCCCGCTCGGCGACCAGCCAGATGCTCTGCACCTCGCCGGGCGCGCGGTGCGGTGCGGTCTTTCGTACCGGTGCCTGCGCGGTGGTCACGGTGCTCACTGGATGACCTCCTTGAAGATCTCGGCCAGGGTGGGCCGCTGGGGGGAGAAGCTGGCGACGTCGCCGCGTCCGACGGCTTCGCGCAGAACCCGCTGGGCGACGAGGTCGTCGTCGGCGTCGAAGAGGGCGTAGCCGCCGTCGAAATCGATCACGCGCACGCCGGGCTCGTCGCGCAGCCACCCGGTGTCACCGCGCGAGACCAGCTCGTACCGGTGGGTCGCGTGCTCGGCGCGGAGGCCCTCGCGGCTTCCCGCCGCCCGGATCGTGCCGTCGGCGATGATGACGAGGTCGTCGCAGAGACGCTCGACCACGTCGAGCTGGTGGGAGGAGAACAGCACGGCCGCGCCCTCGGCGGCCTTCTGCTGCAGGACGCCGGCGACCACGTCGACCGCCAGCGGATCGAGACCCGAGAAGGGCTCGTCGAGGATCAGCACCTCGGGCTCGTGAACGAGCGAGGCCGCGATCTGTGCGCGCTGCTGGTTGCCGAGCGAGAGCGTTTCGATGAGATCGCCCAGGCGCTCGCCGAGTCCGAGGCGCTCGAGCAGGGCCGTGGCTTTGGAATTCGCCTCGGTCTTGCCGAAGCCGTGGAGCCTCGCGAGGTAGGCGATGTGCTCGGCCACCTTCATCTTGGGGTACAGCCCGCGCTCCTCGGGCATGTACCCGAAGCGACGGCGGTCGGAGGCGGTGACCGGGGCGCCGTTCAGCTCGACGGTGCCGGCGTCCTTGCCGAGCACGCCCAGAGCGATGCGCATCGTCGTGGTCTTTCCCGCGCCGTTGCCGCCGACGAAACCCGTGAGGCGCCCGGGGGCGACGTCGAAGCCCACCCCGTCGAGCACGCGGCGTCCGCCGTAGCTCTTGGTGATGCCGTCCAGATGGAGCACGATGCATCCCTTCTTCTCGATGTCTCCCACGCTAGGGATCCGGATGCCGCGTCGCCTCCGCCCCGGGACGGTTCTGCGTGTCCGCCGCACGGGGGAGGGCCCCTCCACCGCGGGGCTGCGGCAAGGCGCCCAGATCATCCTCGATCGCCGAGATGACCCGCGGTGCCGGCGATACGGCGCCCGGCCCGGCGGGCGCGGCGGTTCGGCGGGCGCGGCGACCCGGCGGGCGCGGCGGTTCGGGCGCGGCGCCCAACCCGACCGGCCCCGGCCCGGCGGGCGCCCGCGCCGCCGTCAGGCCAGACCGTGCCGGTGGGCCAGCACCACGGCCTGCACGCGGTCGCGCGCGCCGAGCTTCTGCAGCAGGTTCGACACGTGCGTCTTGACCGTCGCCTCGCCGATGAACAGGCGCGCGGCGATCTCGGCGTTGCTGAGCGCCTCGGCCACCAGCCGCAGCACCTCGCTCTCGCGCTCGGTGAGAGGCTCGGTCAGACGCAGCGGCTCGATCGTCTCGGAGGAAGCGGATGCCGGCACCTCGGCACCCTGTGATGCGAAGCGCTCGATGACCCGGCGCGTGACCTCGGGTGCGAGCAGCGCGTCTCCGGCCCCGACGATGCGCACCGCCGAGACGAGCTCTTCCGGGCCCGCGTTCTTGAGCAGGAACCCGCTGGCCCCGGCGGCCAAGGCCGAGAAGAGGTAGTCGTCGCGATCGAAGGTCGTGACGATGAGCACCGCCGCGTCGGAGGCGGGGTCGGCGGTCAGCTGGCGAGTGGCTTCGAGGCCGTCCATGCCGGGCATCTGCACATCCATGCAGATCACGTCGGGCCGCAGGCGCGCCGCCGCCGCGAGTGCCTCGAGCCCGGATGCCGCCTCGCCCACGACCTCGATGTCGGGCTCGAGCGACAGGATCGTGCGGAAGCCGGCGCGCATCATGGCGTGGTCGTCGACCAGCAGCACGCGCACCTCAGACATGTGCCACCCCCGCCGGCGTGAGGGGCACGCGCACGCGCACGAGGTAGCCGCCCCGCGAGCGTGGCCCGATCTCGATCGTCCCGCCCGAGACGGCCGCGCGTTCGCGCATGCCGAGCTGCCCGAGCCCCGGCGTCGATGAACCGCGGCGTCCCGTGTTCGAGATCTCGAGCTCGACGGCATCCGTCTCGAACCTCAGGCGCACGTCTGCGCTGGCATCCGGCCCCGCGTGGCGGCGCGCGTTCGTCAGCGCCTCCTGCGCGATGCGGTACAGGTTCACCTGCACGAGGGGAGGGGGATCGCACGCGGGATCGCCGACGACGGTGAAGGTCGAAGGGAGCCCCGCGGCGGTGGCGTCGTCGACGAGGGCCTGGATCGAAGTCAGCCCGTGAGTGGTGGGCGCGGTCCGGGGGGCGGCGTCGCCGTCGGGCGTGCGCAGGGTCTCGAGAAGCTGGCGCAGCTCGTGAAGCGAGGCGCGCGCGGAACTCTCGACGCTCGCCAGGGTTTCGCGAGCGGCGTCGGGGTCACGCGTCAGGAGCGACCGGGCGACCCCCGCCTGGACCCCCATGAGCGAGACGTGGTGGGCGACGACGTCGTGCAGTTCGCGCGCGATACGAACGCGGTCGAGGGCGACGGCCTGCGCCGCGGTCACCTCGCGCTCGGTCTCGAGCTCGGCGGTGCGTTCCTCGAGGGCCGCGCGCTCGCGCATCTGCTGGTGCGAACGGTCGCCGAAGTAGTACGCACCCCCGAAGAAGAGGGCGTTGATCCCGATCATCAGCAGTTGGTACGCGACGAACGGCGAGAAGGCGCCGGCGCGCGAGAACGCGCCTCCGGTGATCCCCTCCACCGGTTGCGTGGCGTCTTGGAACATCACCACGAACAACCAGGCGAACATGCCCACGATGATGGCGACGCGCACGATCGTCGCGCGGCGGCGGCTCGTTTCCCACGCGCCGACCGTGTACAGCGCGATGAACATGGCGATGTTCCCGGCGTAGATCTCGGGGATGCGGAGGGTCACGGCGAGGAAGTACGCGAACGACACGATCACGGCCACCACCGACGGCCAGCGCCGACGCAACGCGATGGGGGCGGCGAGCACGAACACGTAGCCCACCGCGAGGGCGAGCGAGGCCTGCTTGTCGCCGTAGAGGCCCGACACCGACGACAACACCGCGCTGAGCAACCCGCCGAGCAGCAGCACGACCGCGAGCACGATGTCGTTCCGCTGTTGCGCGCGCGTGATCCGTGGCATCCCTCCACGCTAGAGGCGACCTGCGACACCTGCATCCCCCGCACGGCGGAGTCAAGAGGAGGGGGAATACAGGTTCGACCGTGATGCTTGCACGTGAATGAATCAGGGCGCTCGGCGCCCCCGTCGTCCAGAAAGAGGATCATCGTGACCGACTACACGATCGGCTACATCGTCGGCAGCATCTCCAGCACCTCGATCAACCGCCGTCTGGCGAAGGCACTCGAGAAGGTCGCCCCCGAGGGCGTGACCCTGAAGGAGATCCCGATCAAGGACCTGCCCTTCTACTCACCCGACTACGACGGGAACTTCCCCGAGGTCGCGACGGAGTTCAAGAAGGCGATCGAGGACGCCGACGGCGTGTTCATCGTCACCCCCGAGTACAGCCGCTCGATCCCGGGTGTGCTCAAGAACGCGCTCGACTGGTCGGCGCGCCCCTACGGCGAGGCGTCGTTCAACGACAAGCCCACCGCCGTCATCGGCACCTCGCAGGGCGGTATCGCCACAGCCGCCGGTCAGCAGCACCTGCGCTCGGTGCTCCTGCACTACAACGCCCTGGTCCTCGGCCAGCCCGAGGGCTACATCCAGTCGACCCCCGGCCTGTTCGAAGACGACGGCACCGTCACCGACGAGGGGACCGCCGCGTTCCTCCGCTCGATCATCGAGGCGCTGGTGACGCTGGTCCAGCGCACCGCTCCCGCCGAGGTCCCCTCGGTCTGACGCTCCCGCACGGCGGGGTCGGGGTTCGCTCCGGCCCCGCCGTCGTGCGTTGCGGGGTGCACTTTTCGCGCGCACCATGCGTTCTCGAGGGGATCGGGTACCGCGGCGGCCCCGCAGAATCGGGTGGATGCAACGGACGCGGGCCATCCGGCGCCTGAGCTCCGAATCTGTTGCCGTGGGTTCGGGTCCGGTGCCTCGCGGGCACGCCGATCGGCCCACCTGAGCGGGTGGATGTCTCCGGATGCCGCGACCTCGGCGTTCAGCCGAAGATCATCGGCAGGTCGTCATCGTCGTCGGCGTCCGACAGCTCGAGGTCGGCGACGACGGGGACGTGGTCGCTGGGGACCTCGCCCTTGCGTTCGTTGCGATGGATCTCGGCGCCGTGGACGGCGTCGGCGAAGGCGCGCGAGCCGAGGATGAAGTCGATGCGCAGACCCTCGTTGCGCGGGAAGCGCAGCTGCTTGTAGTCCCAGTAGGTATAGCCGGTGGGGATGAGCGGTCGCACTACGTCGGTGAGCCCCGCCGTCTCGAACGCGGCGAAGGCCGCCCGCTCGACCGGCGAGACGTGCGTGCTCGCACCCTGCACGATCGTCGGGTCGCCGTTGTCGTCGTCGGTCGGGGCGATGTTGAAGTCACCGGTCAGCGCGAGGGGCAGGTCGGGGTCGGCCGCGAGGGTATCGGCCGTGTACTGCCGCAGCTTGTCGAGCCAGTCGAGCTTGTAGGTGAAGTGCGGGTCGTCGAGCCCGCGGCCGTTGGGCACGTACAGGCTCCACACGCGGACGCCGTTGACGGTGGCGCCGATCGCGCGGGCCTCCTGCGGGAGGTCGGGCCCCTCTTTGCCCTTCTCGAACCCGGGCATGCCGGGGAAGCCGATCTCGACGTCCTCGAGCGGCTCACGGCTCGCGATCGCGACGCCATTCCACTGGTTCAGCCCGTGCGCGGCGACGTGGTAACCGGCCTCCTCGAAGGCGGCGTACGGGAACTGCTCCGTCTTGCACTTGATCTCCTGCATCGCCAGCACGTCGATGTGCTCGCGCACGCAGAACTCGACGGTGCGGGTGACGCGGGCACGGATGGAGTTGACGTTCCAGGTGGCCAGGCGCATGGCATCCAGCCTACTTTCGTGCGCCGACATCGCCGTGCGGGCGAGACGGTCGCGGCCCGTCGCGCGGAGTCGGTGGCCGACATGCCGTTCGGGTCGCCGATGGGGCGGCGTGCCGGGGCCGAACTCCGCGGGACGGCGGGTGGAGCGCGGGACCGGCTGAAGGGCCGTCGTGCGGAGTGTGCGGGCGGCGCGCCGGGTCGATTGGTGGGCCGTCGTGCGGAGTGCGCGGGCGGCGCGCCGGCGTCGCCGCAGCAGGGGCGGAGTGTCGGGGGAAATCTCCGCACGACGGATGCCGCAGACCCGCGCCCGGCAGCGGCCCGGTCCGCGGCGGGGCAGGGCAATAGAATCGACGCCGTGACCACCGCCTCCACGCCCGAGCTCGAAGCCGACCGTCAGGCCCTCATCGGCCTCATCAAGGACGAGGCGGTGTTCCACGGCGACTTCACCCTCTCGAGCGGCAAGAAGGCGACGTACTACGTCGACATGCGCAAGCTCACCCTCGACCACCGCGCCGCCCCCGCGATCGGCCGTCTGGTGCTGGACCTCGTGAAGGACCTCGACGGCGTCGTGGCCGTCGGCGGGCTCACGCTCGGCGCCGACCCCATCGCCAACGCCGTCATGCACGAGTCGGTGCACGCCGGAACCCCGCTCGACGCGTTCGTCGTGCGCAAAGAGCCCAAGGACCACGGCCGCGGTCGCCAGATCGAGGGCGCCGATGTCGAGGGCAAGCGCGTCGTCGTCGTCGAAGACACCTCGACCACCGGCCAGTCCGCCCTCAAGGCCGTCGAGGCGTTGCGCCGCGCGGGTGCCGAGGTCGTCGCCGTCGCCGTCATCGTCGACCGCAAGACCGGAGCGCAGGCAGCGATCGAGGCCGAGGGCCTGCAGTGGCTGGCATCCATCGACCTCGACGACCTGGGACTCGCGCCGCAGTAAGCAGTTCCGCTCCGCCGGGCTCTCGGCCGATGCGTCGGCGCGTCGCCGCGTTGTTACGAGGACAGGGTGGTGCGACGAGGACAGGGCGTTTCGTGGGGTTTCGTCCTGTTTTGGTGGCGTCTCCTGTTTTGGTGACGGGGTGGTGGATGCCGGTCCGTGGGCGCCCGGCCGGGGTGCAGCCGCCGGGGTGCGTCGGGGCGTCGCCGCGTTGTTACGAGAACAGGGTGGTGGGACGAGAACAGGGCGTTTCGTGGCGTTTCGTCCTGTTTTGGTGGCGTCCCCTGTTTTGGTGACGGGGGTGGCGGATGCCGGCACCCCGGCGCCCGGCCGGGGTGCAGCCGCCTGGGTGCGTCGGGGTGTCGCCGCGCTGTTACGAGAACAGGGTGGTGCGACGAGAACAGGGCGTTTCGTGGGGTTTCGTCCTATTCTGGTGGCATCCCCTGTTTTGGTGACGG
>JAKOMY010000359.1 GCA_022702225.1 Microbacteriaceae bacterium
TCGGCGATCGAGGCCTGCTCGATCGTGACGCGGTCGGCGGCTCGCTCGGGGAGCTCACCCACGACCGTCTCGACGATCTGCTCCGCCACATCGCAGAGGTGGCAGTCGGGCTTTCCGATCAGCGTGAGAGTCGTCACCCTGACCATCCTAGAAGGCGGGGGAAGGGCGAGAGCCGGTGCGCGACGCGCGTGTCCGCTCGCTGGTCAGGACTCGACGTCGTAGCCCGAGGCGATCCACTCGCCCGTGCCACCCTCGACGTTGGTCGCATCGTGTCCGCGCGCCGTGAGGGCTTCGACGACCCGCGCCGAGCGACCGCCGGCCTGGCAGATCACGTCGAACGGCTCTCCGGGGAGTTCCTCGAGGTGCTCGCCGATGGTCGACATCGGAAGATTCACGGCGCCGGGAACGTGACCCGCGGCGAACTCGTGCTCCTCGCGCACGTCGATCAGGGGGCGTTCACGCCCCGCGTGCAGGTCGTGGACCGAGATGGACTGCATGCTTACCTCCGGAGAGACGAACGGCACCGGATACACGAAGCGCCCGTCGCGAATCGGACAGGCGCTCGGTGTGGTGGCCGCTTTACTTCTTGTTGCGGCGCTGGTGACGAGTCTTGCGAAGCAGCTTGCGGTGCTTCTTCTTCGCCATGCGCTTACGGCGCTTCTTGATGACAGAACCCACGGAAAACCTCACTAAGTCGGGGTCTGGGTGCCGATTTCGGCCCCCGGGAACAGCAGGCGTTGAAAAAAAGCCTCGGATCAGTCTAGCCGACGTCGGACACCGGTCGTTGCACGGCATCGGCGACGGCCGATTCGGGCACCCGGTAGCTGCGTCCGAACCGCACCGCCGGGAGCTCGCCCGCGTGGACGAGACGGTAGACCGTCATCTTCGAGACGCGCATGAGTTCCGCGACCTCGGCGACCGTCAAGAACCGCACGTCCGGCAACTCGGCCATCGTTCACCCCTCGTTCCGGGTGAACTCACCCTCCTGATGCTGAGCACACTCTAGGGTCTGGCTGGGACGGCTGTAAACCTATGGGCCCACTGTGACGAATGTGATGAGCGGATGCCGGGATTCCGCGGCATCCGCGGGCTCATCGCCCCGGCAGCTTGCGGAACGCGGTCGAGAAGGAGTGCTTCACCGACGCGGCGGCGCGGCCCACGACCTCGGCGGCGTGCATCGCCGAATCGGGAAGGGCCGGTTCGTGGTCGTCGTCGATGGAGAAGAACGGGACGAGCCAGTCGTCGACCTCGTCGAGAGGGGCGACCGCCAGGCTGTAGTAGCGGTGCTGTCCCTCTTCGCGCACGGAGACGAGCTCCGCCTCGCGCAGCACCTTCAGGTGCTTGGAGACGGTCGGCTGGCTCACACCGAGAGCGGCGACGATCTGCGAGACGCTCGTCCCCCGTTCACCACCGGTTGCCCGGTCGAGCAGCAGCTGAAGGATGTCGCGACGCGTTCCGTCAGCGATCACGTCGAAGATGTCCGCCATGGCATCAGATTAGCGGCGCCCCGGCCCGAGTACCATGATTCGGGTTCGGGCACCGAAGGGAGCGGCGCATGGCGGCGACGCCGAACGAGGCTCGACTGGCCGTGCGACTGCGTCGCATCGCCTTCGAGGCATGGGACCGATTACGCAATCTCACGACCGCGTCCCCCGCGCGTTTCGCGGTGCTGGTGTTCGTGACGCTCATCGCCCTGTTCACGGCGCTCTTCTCTCTGCCCGCCGCCTCGGCGACCGGTGTGCGCCTCCCCTTCGCCGACGCGCTCTTCACCGCCGTCTCGACGATCTGCGTCACCGGATTGTCGACGCTGAACATGTACTCCGACTTCTCCCCCCTCGGACGCGTCATCACCTACATCGGCGTCAACGTCGGCGCCCTCGGTGTGCTGACCCTCGCCTCGATCCTCGGGCTGGTGATCTCCAAGCGCCTGGGTCTTCGCGCGAAGCTGATCGCCGCCGGCGACAGCAACCCCCTGCGTGTGCACGGCGGTCCGGTGAACGAGGGGCAGACCGTGCGTCTCGGCGAGGTCGGCCAGCTGCTGCGCACCGTGGCGCTGTCCACGCTCGTGATCGAGGCGGGACTCACCGTCCTCATCTACCCCTCGCTCGTCGTCGGCGGGATCAGCCCGCTCGTGGCGCTCTGGGAGGCGCCGTACTACGCGGCGATGGCGTTCACGAACACGGGCTTCGTGCCCAACGCCGACGGCCTCACACCCTTCGCTCAGGACTACTTCCTGCTCACGGTGCTCATGGCCGGGGTCTTCCTCGGCTCGATCGGCTTCCCGGTGATCTTCACGCTGTGGCGGCACTACTGGCGCTTCCGCCTGTGGTCCCTGCACGCGAAGCTCACCATCATCACCACCGTCGTGTTGTTCTTCGCCGGAGCCGGGGTCATTCTGCTGCTGGAATACGACAACCCCCTCACATTCGGAAGCATGGATGCGTGGGACACCACGTTCCAGGCGTTCTTCCTCTCGGCCATGACACGCTCCGGCGGGTTCAGCGTCATCAACATCGGCGACCTCAACGGGGCCACCCTGATCGTGGGATCGATGCTCATGTTCGTCGGCGGCGGATCCGCTTCCACCGCGGGCGGCATCAAGGTCACGACCCTGGCCGTGCTGGCTCTGGCGGTGTTCTCCGAGGCCAAGGGCCGCCCCTCGGTGCAGGCCTTCGGTCGCCGCATCCCGAGCGACGTGCAGCGGGTCGCCCTCTCGGTCGTCGCGTGGGGCGCGACCATCGTCGCGATCTCGACGGTCACCATCAGCCGCATCACCGACGCCCCCATCGAGCACGTGCTGTTCGACGTCGTCTCGGCGTTCGCGACCGTCGGCCTGTCGACGGGCCTCACCGCCGAGCTCCCCGAAGCCGCGAAGTACGTGATGGCGGCCACGATGTTCATGGGGCGCATTGGTACAGTGACACTCGCTGCGGCAGTGGCTGCGTCGTCCCGGTCGCAGCTGTACGCGCTCCCCGTGGAAAGGCCCATCGTTGGTTGAACGCATCCGCAGTGACGCGCCCGTCCTGGTGATCGGACTCGGCCGCTTCGGCGCCGCCTGCGCCGGCGAGCTCGACCGACTCGACCGCGAGGTCCTGGCCGTCGACGGCAACCTCGAGCTCGTGCAGAAGTGGTCGGAGCGCGTCACGCACGCCGTCCAGGCCGACGCGCGCAACATCGACGCCCTGCGGCAGATCGGCGCCCAGGACTTCCAGGTCGCTGTGGTCGCCGTCGGCTCGCTGATCGAGGCGTCGGTGCTCATCACCGCCAACCTCGTCGACCTCAAGGTGCCGCAGATCTGGGCGAAGGCCGTCTCGCAGTCGCACGGCAAGATCCTCGCCCGCGTCGGTGCCAACCACGTCATCTACCCCGAGGCTGAGGCCGGCGAGCGCGTGGCCCACCTGGTCAGTGGACGGATGCTCGACTTCATCCGCTTCGACGACGATTTCGTGCTCGCCAAGATGTACCCGCCCAAACTCGTGCGCGGCGTGGGCCTCAACGAGTCCGGCGTGCGGTCGAAGTACAACGTCACCGTGGTGGGGGTGAAGAGCCCCGGCCGGCCGTTCCGCTACGCCGAGGCCAACACGGTCGTCACCAACCACG
>JAKOMY010000398.1 GCA_022702225.1 Microbacteriaceae bacterium
CCGTAGTCGTACGCCCAGATCAGCTCGTTGAGGAACTTGTCGCGCCCGAACAGCGCGTCGCACATGACCTTGGCGTAGTGCACCTCGCGGTAGTCGAGGTGCAGGTAGAGCGTGCCGTCGTCGGCGAGCAGACGCCACGCCTCGATCAGCCGCGGCTCGAGGAACCCCCAGTAATCGTCGAAGCGGTCGTCGTAGGTGCGGAGGTCCCCGCGGAGGCGCGCGTACTCGCGCCCGTGGAAGCCGCGCTGCACCACGGGAGGCGGCGGCGGCTCCTCTTCGGGGAACGTCAGCATGTTCGGGTCGTCGGATGCCGCAACCTCGGATGCCGCGGCCGAGGGCCCAGCGGCATCCGGGGTTGCGGCACCCTGGGGCTCTTCGACCGGCGGCGTCCACGTCGCCGACTCGACGGCCTTCGATCGCGTGCGGCCGGTGTTGAACGGCGGGTCGAGGTAGACGAGCGCGAACGAGCCGTCGGCGTACGCCGGGGTGACGGCGAGATTGTCGGCGTGGTGGATCTCGACGGCACCCGGTTCGAGGGCGTCGCCGGTGGTGACGGCGCTCACGGGACGCGCTGCAGCCACGCGTCGGTGGCGAACTTCGACTCCACGAGCGCCTCGGCCTCGGCGTACTCGTCTTCGGTGATATGCCCCTCGGTCGCGCCGTACAGCGTGGTGAAGGTCTGGATGAAGCGATCGATCACCTGGTCGCGCGGCAGACCGGTCTGGCTGCGCAGCGGGTCGACGCGCTTGGCGGCCGACACGGTGCCCTTGTCGCTGAGCTTCTCGCGGCCGATGCGCAGCACCTCGGTGAGCACCTGGCCGTCCATGTCGTAGCTGAGGGTCGCGTGGTGCAGGACCCCGCCGTTGGCGAGGCGCTTCTGGGCGGCGCCGCCGATCTTGCCGTGGGGGCCCGCGATGTCGTTGAGCGGCTGGTACACCGCGTCGATGCCCAGTGAGCGGAGCGCCTGCAGCACCCAGTCGTCGAGGAAGGCGTACGAGTCGGCGAAGGTCATACCGGCGACGAGGGATGCCGGCACGTACAGCGAGTAGGTCACGATCGAGTTCGCGGCCATCATCATCGCGCCACCGCCCGAGATGCGGCGGACGATGTCGAAGCCGTGCTTCTCGGCACCGGCCGGGTCGACCTCGTTGCGCAGGGACTGGAACGAGCCGATGACGACGGCGCTCTCGTCCCACTCCCACAGGCGCAGCGTGGGCTTGCGCAGCCCCGCGCCCACGCGGGTGGTGAGCACCTCGTCGAGGGCGAGGTTCATGCGGGGCGAGACGGGCTGGTCGTGCACGACCTCCCACTCGAAGTCGGCCCAGCCGGGGGCGGTCACCAGCGCGCGGCGGATCGCGGACGCCACCGACTCGGGGGTGAATCCGAGCAGCTGCGCCCCCTCGGGAAGGGCCGCGCGGATCGCCGCGGCGATCGTGGGGACGTCGGACTCCACCGGCAGGCCGTTCACGGCGGCGTCGATGTCGTCGAGGGCGTCGTCGGGCTCGAGGAAGAAGTCGCCCGCGAGGTGGAAGCCGTGGATGCGACCCTCGCGCTCTTCGAGGTCGACGACGACCAGTTTTCCCCCGGGGACCTTGTACTCGCCGTGCATGGCTCCAGCCTACGGCGGCGAGGCCGCGCGCGCGGCGGCGGCAGGAACGCGAGACAGCATCTCGCCGACGAGACGGTGTCAGGAGGACACCGAGTCGTCAGCGAGATGCGGTCTCGAGGCTCCGGAGGGGCACGGGCGACGCGAGCGGAGCCGTGCGCGCGCCCGGCCACCAGTTCGCGCGGCCGAGGAGCGTCATCAACGCGGGGAGAAGGAGTCCGCGCACGATCGTGACGTCGAGGACCACGGCCACGACCATTCCCACCCCGATCTCTTTCATCGCCACGAGCTCGCCGAACGCGAAGCCGAGGAAGACGATGCAGATGGCCACGGCCGCCAGCGTCACCACCGGACCCGTGCGGGCGATGCCGTGGCGCACGGCCTCGGCGTTCGCGGAGCGCTGGTCGGCGAAGAGGTCGCGGGCGCGCCAGCGTTCGGTGATGCGGGCGAGCAGGAAGACCTCGTAGTCCATGGTCAGACCGAAGGCCAGGAGCCCGATGAGCAACGGCGTGGTGACATCGAGCGTGCCCGTCGGCTCGAACCCGAGCAGCGGCGCACCCCAGCCCCACCCGAAGACGGCGGTGAGCACGCCCAGGGTCGAGGCCACGGTGAGACCGGCGAGCACGAGTGCCTTCACCGGCACGATGACGGAGCGGGTAAGGGCGAACAGCAGAGCGAAGCTCGCGGCGGCGACGACGGCGAGCGCCCACGGCAGGCGCGAGGCCAGGTGATCGCGCGTGTCGATGAGCGAGGCGGCGGGACCCGTGACCGCGAGCGGCACGGAGGAGGTCAGGCCGCGCACCGCGCGCACGAGGCTCTGCGCCGCGGGCCCCGTCGCGCTGTCGCCGGTGGGCGTGAAGGCAACTGCGGTGACCTCGGGCGGCAGGCCCTGCACCACGTCGGCGTCGGCGACCTCGGGTAGGGCGGCGATCCGGTCGAGGACGCCGGTGACGGCGGCATCCTGAACCGATCCGTCGAGGACGACCGTGACGGGCTCGATGCCGAAGCCGGTGAAGCCGGTCGTCGTCGCCTCGTACGCCCGTCGTTCCTCGGCCGTCGCGGGAAGGGAGCGGATGTCGGAGTCGTCCAGGGCGAGGGATGCCGCGGGAGCGGCGAGCAGCAGCATCAGCGCTGCGGCGGCGACGGCGACGGCACCCGGGCGCCGCTGAGCGATCCGCGTGGAGCGGGCGAGCAATCCCTCGCGCACGGCTCGACCGGCCCAGGGGCGCGCCCAGGTACGCGCGCCGGCGGAGGGAAGGGCGCGGTGCAGGAGCGAGAGCGATGCGGGAACGAGGGTGAGGCCCGCGAGCGTCGCGACGACGACGACCACGGCCCCGCCGAGCGCCATGCCCGACAACAGCGGGTCACCGAGCACCATGATGCCGACGAGGGCCACCGTCACGGCGAGACCCGATACGAGCACCGCTCGGCCGGCACCGGCGACGGTGCGGGCGATCAGCTCGTCGAGGGGAACCGTGGGGTCGGCGGTGCGTTCCTCGCGCAGGCGCATCACCACCAGCAGGCTGTAGTCGACCGCGAGGCCGAGGCCCAGGATCGTGACGACATTGACGGCGAACTCGTTGACGTCGACGACACGGGCCAGCAGGCCCAGGATCGCGAGGGTCGGGGCGATCGCGACGAGGGCGGTGACCACGGGGATCATCGCGATGCGCAGCGATCCGAGCACGAGGGTGAGCAGCACGACGAGGACGAGGATCGCGACTCCCTCGCCGAGGGCGGCGTCGGTGGTGGCGCGGTCGACGAAGGCCTCCTCTGCCAGGAGGGGGCCGCCGACGAGCACCTCGGGAGCGTCGATGCCGTGCAGCAGGTCGGAGACGGCGGATGCCGTGGCGACGGCCTCGTCGCCACTGAGGCCCCGGTCGAGTTCGACGACGACCAGCGACGAGCGGCCGTCGTCGCCGATCGCTCCGCCGGCCGTGTAGGCGTCGGAGACCTCGGCGACGCCCGGCGAGGCCCGGATGGACGACATCACGGAGGTCGCGCTGTCGCGCAGGGTCGGGGAGAAGAAGTCCTCCCCGCGGAGGACGGCGGTGACGATCTCGCCCTCGGGGTCGAGCTCGTCGAGGCGGTCGCTCGCGCGCAGAGACTCGCTCCCGGCGGGGGCGTCGGCGACAGAGACCGTGCGGTCGAAGGCGTCGCCGGCGAGGGCACCGCCGCCGACGAGCAGCACGGCCCAGACGAGGAGGACGATCAGGCGGTGCCGGCTGACGCGGCGGCCGAGGGAGAACAGCATGGGGAACCTCTGGGACATGAGGGAGCGCCCCCGGCGACGGACGCGAGTCCGCCGCCGGGGGCGCCAGGGGGATCAGCCGCAGCTCTTGGCCGCGTACGAGGCCGTGGCCTCGCCGGTGCGACCGTCGCCGGTCGCGGACACCGTCGCCTCACCGGCGGGGACCGAGACGGCGCGGGTGGTGAAGGTGTGGAACACCGTCGTCCCCGGCTGGACGGCGGGGATGACCCGCTCGCCCCATGCCGTCTTCAGGGTCACGTCGACCGGCACCGTGTCGGTGTTGGTCGCGCGCACCGTCAGCGTCGCCTTCTTCGCCATGCAACGGACCTCGGCGGAAGCCGTCACCGCGAGGGGTGCCGGCTCGTCGATGTCCTTGACCCGGACGTTGCGGTACGACACCGCTTCACCGCCGCCGTGGTTCTGCAGGCCGATGAATCCCTGCGAGAGGTCGCGCGCCGGATCGGTGCTGGTGAAGTCGTTCACCAGCGTGCCGTTGAGGTAGATCTTGATGGTCTGCCCCTTCACGACGATCTCATACGCGTTCCACGAACCGACGGGCTTGAGCGAGGACTCGACCGCCGCGGCATCCGCACCCTGGAAGGTGTAGATCGCACCGGTGGTGCGGTCGGCGGCGTCGGTGGCGTCGATCTGAATCTCGTAGCCCTGGTTGACCGCGACCCACGGGTCGTTCTTCGGGTCGGGGAAACCGACGAAGACGCCACCGTTGTGATCGGCGATGAGCTTCCAGTCCAGCTTGAGGCTGTACTCGTTCAGCTCCTGCGCCTGGTGCCAGAGCAGACCCATGCCGCCCTCGCCGCGGATGCTGCAGTCGTTCTGACGACCGAAGCCCCCGGGCCC
>JAKOMY010000408.1 GCA_022702225.1 Microbacteriaceae bacterium
ACATGTCGGCGACATCGTCGTCGAGGGTCGGGAAGTTCATGCAGCCCGGCTCCACACCCGCGGCGCGTGCGTCGGAGAGGATCCACGTCGCCGGGAACATCGCCGCCTGCCCCGTCAGGAACGCCGACTTCGCCGCCGACTGGTTCGTGCCGAGGGGATCGGGCATGTACGCCGGCACGAGATCTTTCACGACCTCGAGCGCGTCGGCGTAACCGGGGGTGTCGGCGAAGGTCCGCTCGCCCGCGAGCAGCTCGTCGATCGCGTCGGGGTCGTCGGGGAAGACGTGCTGCGCCATCGCGTAGTAGGCGATGAACTGCGGCCACCAGCTGTCCTGGGCGCTCATCGCGAGCGGGGTGATCCCGGCCGCCGACAGCTTCTCGGTCGCGGCCTTCAGCTCCGTGTAGGTCCGCGGCACCTCGGTGATGCCCGCCTGCGCGAAGAGCGCCGTGTTGTAGATGATGCCGTTGCCCGACTGCGAGATGGGCACCGAGTAGGCGGCATCCCCCTCGGCCCCGCGCCGGGCTTCTTGCGCCGCCGCCGGATCGAGGCGCGAGAAGAAGTCGGCTCCCGACAGGTCGGCCGCGAAGCCGTCGCGCACGAAGTCGCCGAGGTTCTTCGGGTCGAAGCCGTACACGTCAGGCCCGGCCCCACCCGACAGGCGCGTCTTCAGCACGCTGTCGTAGTCGTTGGTGTTGACGAACTCGGCGTTGACGGTGATGCCGGGGTTCTCGGCCTCGAACGCGTCGATGACCGTCTCGTAGGCCTTCTGGGTGTCGCCCCCGTCGCCCCACATGAGGAAGCTCAGGGTGGTCTGGTCGCTCGACGAGGATTGGCACCCGGTGAGGGATGCCACCGCGAGGCCGATCACCGTGGTCGCGGCCGCGGCCGTCAGGGTCAGGGAACGGGGCATGGGCGGCGCCTTTCGAAGAGGGAACCGCCCCGCCCGGGATCACCCGAGCGAGGCGGTTCGGCGGTTCAGCGGTTGTTGGCGCGGTACTGCTCGAGCGCGAGGTCGAGGTCGCCCAGCACCTGCTGGGTGCTCTTCTGCCCGCTGATGATGTTCTGCAAGCCCACCAGCAGCGCGTCCTGGATGCTCGGGTCGGTCGGCGAGAACGCCGCCACGAACGTCTTGCCCTCCCAGGCCGCCTGCATCTCGGGGAACAGCGGGTCGACGTCGGCGCCGATCTGCACGCCCTCGGTCGTCGGGAACAGCTTCACCTTGTCGAGGAACGCCTTGTAGGTGTCGTCCTGCAGGAAGAAGTCGAGGAACTTCTGCGACGCCGCGAGCTTGGCGTCGCCGTTGTTCGGGTTGACCCCGAACCGCACCTGATAGGTGCCCCACAGGTCGTCGGTCGACGTGTCGACGGTGGGAAAGTTCATGTACCCCAGGTCGAGACCGGCCTCGCGGGCGTCGGAGAGGATCCACGTGGCGGGGAACATCGCCGCCTGGCCGCCGAGGAAGGCCGACTGCGCGGCGGTCTGGCTCGTGCCCACCGGGTTGGGCATGTAGTACGGCGTCAGGTCGCGCACCACGTCGAGCGACTCCGCCCAGGCGTCGCTCTGCGAGAACGTCGTCTCGCCGGCGGCCATCTGCTCGCCGAGCTCTTCGTTCGCCCCGTGCTCGGCGAGGGCGTAGTAGACGATGAACTGCGGCCACCAGTTGTCCTGCGCGCTCATCGCGAAGGGGATGACACCGGCATCCGAGAGCTTCTTCGAATCCGCCAGCAGCTCGCTGTAGGTGGTGGGCGGCGCGGAGATGCCCGCCTTCTCGAAGAGTGCCTTGTTGTAGATGATGCCGTTGCCCGAGAGCGAGATGGGGAGGTTGTAGGTGCCTCCCTCTCGCTGGCTGTCCTTCGCCGCCTCCGGTGTGAGCTTCGACAGGTAGCTCTCGCCACCGTCGGAGAGGTCGGCGGCGAAGCCGTCGTCGACGAAGGTCTTGATGTTGCCGAGGTCGAAGCCGTAGACGTCGGGTCCCGCGCCGCCGGAGAGCCGGGTCTTGAGGATGTTGTCGTAGTCGTTCGTGTTGAAGAACTCGGCGTTCACCGTGATGTCGGGGTTGGCCTCTTCGAACTTCGCGATGACGTCCTCGTACGCGGTCTGGGTGTCGCCCCCGTCACCCCACATCAGGAAGCTGAGCTCGGTCGGGCCGCCGCCCGAGCCCCCCGCGCACCCGCTGAGCACGCCCACCGTCGTCAACGTGACGGCTGCGATCGCCGTCTGCTTCAGCCACTTCGTCATGGCTCGTCCCCTCATCTTCAGTGATCGCCGGTCACGCCGCTGCGACCGGAGTACGTCGGTAGCGATACTACACAAAATCGAAAGGTGCGACAGCTCCATGTGCAATATGACGCCAATTCGGTGACGAATTGCTAGTGAGACTACGCGAATCGCGCCTCCCCCTCATAGGGTGTTGCCCCATGGACATCCCTTCGACGCCGATCGGCCGCCGACTGACCATCAACACCATCGTGCGACGCCACCAGATCGAGGCGACGCGCGACCGCTCCCTCTGGGAGGACGAGACCCCCCTGCACTCCGCCGCTCTCGTCGAGCGCTTCTCGGATGCG
>JAKOMY010000009.1 GCA_022702225.1 Microbacteriaceae bacterium
GTACGTCGACAAGTGGGCCGACCAGTACAGCGACGAATACGACAACGAGAAGGCCTGACACCTTCCCGCGCGTTCTCGTACCGCTCGTACCTCGGTGCCACGGTCGTGTGATCGTCGTACCCGCAGAACACATACGCCGAAGGGCGGCGACCTTCCCGTCGCCGCCCTTCGCTCGTGTCCGTAGGGCCTCTACCAGCTCAGGCCGGTCCGGCGTTCCCACGCCTCCTCGATGCTCTCGCGCCGCACCATGATGATCGCCGCCGGAACGACGAGCAGGAGCGCGACTCCGATGAGCGCGAGCCCCGCCGTCCACCCGCCGGTGAACTCGTGGGTCACCCCGATCGCCAGCGGCATGAGAGCGGCGAAGCCGTACCCCACGCTCTGCACGAAGCCGCTCAACGCGACGGTGGTCTCGTGGGAGCGCGTACGCAGCCCGAACAGCACGAGCGCCAGCGGGAACATCAGCGGCGGGATGCCGATCAACACCACCCACAGCACCGTCGCCGCCGCGGGTGCCACCAGCAGGCCGATGACCCCCGTCAATCCGCCCGCGACGGCGACCGCATAGAACGGGGTCGTACGGCCCAGCCGCGCCACGAGCAGGGGCACCAGCAACGACACCGGCAGCCCCATGAACGAGAAGAGCGCGAGCAGTCCGCCGGCTTCCGCGGCATCCACTCCGGCGACATCGATGAGCAGGGGCGGCATCCACGCGAACATCGCGTAGGCGACCGACGAGTTGACGCCGAAGGTGATCACGAGGGCCCACGTCTGCGGCACCCGCACGATCCGCGACAGCACGGCAGCCCGCGGCTCGTCCAGCGCATCGCGCCGCGACGCCCGGGCGCGCAGACTCAGCGCGATCCACGGGGCGACGGCGGCCAGGGCGACCACGGCCCAGGTCACGAACGAGCCGCGCCACCCCACCGCGTCGGCCAAGGGCACCGCGACCAGCGGCGGCGTGAACGTCGCGACCGCCATCGCCGTGCTGTAGACGGTGGTCATGAGGCCGATGCGCTCGGGGAAGTACTTCTTCACCACCGTGGGGATCAGCACATTCGCCACGCCCACCGCGGCGAACACTCCCGCCGTCGCGCCCAGCAGCGACCACGCGTCGACCGCGACTGCGCGCAGAGCCAGCATCGCCGCGGCGGTGACTGCGGCGATCAGCACCGAGCGCTCGAGGCCGAGGCGGCGCTCGATCGCCGGGGTGACCATGCCGGCCAGAGCGAACGCCACGGGCGGCGCCATGCCGATCAGCCCCACGACGGCCGCCGGGAGGGGGAACTCCTCGCCGATGCGCGTCAGCAGCGGCGAGAGCGAGGCGACCGCGATCCGCAGCGTCAGTGCGAGCAGCACGACGGCGGTCGCGGCGAGGGCGATGGTTCCCGCGCGACGGCGGGTCAAGACTCCTGGCTGCCCTCGACCCAGGCGAGATACTCGTCCGACACCGTGCCCGTGACGTAACGCCCGTCGAAGCAGCTCATGTCGAGGTCGACCAGGTCGGTGCCCTCCATGATCGCCGCCTTGAGGTCGTCGACCTCCTGGTACACCAGATAGTCGCAGCCGAGCTCCTGGGCGATCTCGGGGATCGTGCGGCCGTGCGCGACGAGCTCGTGGCGCGAGGGCATGTTGATGCCGTACACGTGGGGGTAGCGCACCGGCGGGGCGGCCGAGGCGAACGTCACGCTCTTGGCCCCGGCATCCCGAGCCATCTGGATGATCTCGCGGCTGGTGGTGCCGCGCACGATCGAGTCGTCGACCAGCAGCACGTTCTTGCCCTGGAACTCCGTCGACATGGCGTTGAGCTTCTGGCGCACGCTCTTCTTGCGCACCGCCTGGCCGGGCATGATGAACGTGCGGCCGACATAGCGGTTCTTGTAGAAGCCCTCGCGGTACTCGATGCCGAGCTTGCGGGCCACCTGCATCGCCGCGGGACGCGCCGAGTCGGGGATCGGCATGACCACGTCGATGGCCCCCGCGGGGGTGTACTTCGCAACCGTGTCGGCCAGACGCTCGCCCATGCGCAGACGCGTCTCGTAGACCGAGACGCCGTTCATGACCGAGTCGGGGCGGGCGAGGTAGACGTACTCGAACGAGCACGGTGCGAGCACGGTGTTCCGGGCGCACTGCTGCGCGTGGAGCGTGCCGTCGAGGGTGATGAACACGGCCTCGCCGGGCTCGACGTCGCGCACGATCTCGAAGCCGGCGTTCTCGAGCACGAGCGACTCGGACGCCACGATGTACTCGTCGCGCGGCTCACCGCCGGGCACCTGCGCTGCGGGACGCTTGCCGAGGATGAGGGGACGGATGCCGAACGGGTCGCGGAACGCGAGAAGCCCGTAACCGGCGATGAGGGCGATCGACGCGTACGAGCCCTCGACCCGCTCGTGCACGCGGCCGACCGCGCGGAAGACCTGCGCGGGGTCGAGATCGGGGCCGGTGATCTCGGACTGCAGCTCGGAGCCGAGGATGTTCACGAGCAGCTCGGTGTCGCTGCTGGTGTTGAGGTGACGGCGGTCCTTGTGGAAGAGCTCGGTCGTCAGCTCGCGCGTGTTCGTGAGGTTGCCGTTGTGCACGAGCACGATGCCGTAGGGCGCGTTGACGTAGAAGGGCTGCGCCTCTTCTTCGTTCGACGCGGTGCCCTTGGTGGCGTAGCGCACGTGTCCCAGACCGATGTCGCCGAGCAGGGCGCGCATGTCGCGCGTGCGGAAGGCCTCGCGCACCTGTCCGCGGGCCTTGTGGATGTGGAAGACGCCGCTGGACTCGGCCGTGGCCATGCCCGTGGAGTCCTGCCCTCGGTGCTGGAGGAGCAGGAGCGCGTCGTAGATCTCCTGGTTGACCGGGCCCTGCCCGGCCATGCCGACGATGCCGCACATGGGGTGTTAGCTTGCTCCGTTCGCCGGCGCACCGGCATCCGCGTAGGTTCCGACCAGGCGCACGGCGCCTCCGTCGACGCCCTTCGCGCCCTGTTCGTACTCGCCCTCGGGCCGGGCGCCGTCGCGGACGACGCCGACCTGCCACGTCGCGATGCCGTCGGCCTGCAGCGCCGCGGTCGCGGCGTCCGCGATCTCGGGCGAGACCACGGCGAGGAAGCCGATACCCAGGTTCCAGGTGCCCTCGGTCGCGATCAGGTCGAGTCCGCCGATGTCGGCGAGCACGCGGAAGACCGGCGAGGGACTCCACGTCGAACGGTCGACATCGACCCAGGTGCCCTGCGGCAGCACGCGCGCGAGGTTGGCGGCGATGCCCCCGCCGGTGACGTGACTGAGCGAGTGGATGCCGACGCCCGTCGATGCGTCGTCGAGCAGACGCAGCAGCGGCGAGGTGTAGAGGCGGGTGGGCTCGAGCAGCGCCTCGCCCCAGGTGCCGCCGAGGTCGGCGGAGGCTGCGCCGTAGGCGATCCCGGCACCAGCGATGATGTGTCGCACGAGCGAGTAGCCGTTGGAGTGCAGGCCGCTCGAGGCGAGGGCCAGCACGACGTCGCCCGCGCGGACGCGCTCGGCGCCGAGCATGCGGTCGGCCTCGACGACGCCGGTCGCCGCTCCCGCGACGTCGTAGTCGTCGACACCCAGCAGACCCGGGTGCTCCGCGGTCTCGCCGCCGACGAGCGCGGTCCCGGTCATGGCGCAGCCGCGCGCGATGCCCGCGACGATGTCGGCGATGCGCGGGGGTACGACCTTGCCGCAGGCGATGTAGTCGGTCATGAAGAGCGGACGGGCGCCGACCACGACGATGTCATCGACGACCATGCCGACGAGGTCTTCGCCGATGGTGTCGTGCTTGTCGATGGCCTGCGCGATCGCGACCTTCGTGCCGACACCGTCGGTGCTGGTCGCGAGCAGGGGCCGCGTGTAGTCGCGGAGCGCGGAGGCGTCGAAGAGACCGGCGAAACCGCCGACCCCACCGAGTACCTCGGGCCCATGCGTGCGACGCACGGCCGACTTCATCAGTTCGACGGCGAGATCTCCGGCGGCGGTATCGACGCCTGCGGCGGAGTACGGGTTTTCGTGGGGAGCTGAGGCCACCCGACCAGAGTACCCGCGGCGGACACGCGCGGGCACCGCCCCGGCAACGCAAGGCCGACCCCGACGCCTCCCCCCGTCCCTACAATGGCGCCATGACGGGCGGCCAGCCGGAATGGGTGATCCGCGAAGACGCGGCACAATCGGTGCTCGTCGCGCTCTACCTGCGCCAGGTTCTCGGCATCCGTTCTCCCGAGGATCTCCCCGCACTTCGACGCGTCCCGGCTCCCTGGGTGCAGGAGCGGACGGATGCCGCGCACGCGCAGCTCGAACGCGAATGGCGCGAGTACTGGGCGATGACGGTGGAGCCGCAGGCGCACCCCTCCCCCGTTCCGCTCGAGCTGATCGACGGATTCGAGACGCTGGTGACCCTTCCCGTCGAGGGGTCCGAGACGCTCCGCGGGGCCATCCGCGCGCACGCCGACGATGCCGTCGACTTCGCCCGGCTCGCTCACGACCGCTACTCCCACGAGGCTGCTGCCCGGCCCGGGGTGTCGTACCGCGCGTACGCGAGCGCCATCGCCGCGCACGAGCGGGCCGTGGGCCGACGCGCGCACTCGTTCGAGCTGAACGTGCAGGTGCTTCCGCTCGCTCAACGGGGCGTGTGGTGGATCGGATCGCTCACGGTGGCCGTGACCGACGGTCTGCGCGGCGACGTGGCCGCCTTCGACACCGCGATCCACCCGATCATCGCCGAACTGGCGTGAGGGGCCGGTGTCTGTCCGTCAGACGCCGTGCTGCTCGTGCTCGACCGTGACCTGGCGCGTGCGACCGCCCACGGTGCGCTCGAAGATGAGGGCGACGATCGCGCCGACCGCGACGCCCAGCACGACGAAGATCAGGGCCGTGAAGCCGAAGACCTGCATCTGCGAGTAGACGACCTGCGTGTAGGGGCTGATGGCGGAGCCGTCGACGAAGACGGTGAGAACGAGAGCGATCAGGATGCCGGCGAACGCCCCCGCCGCCAGGAACACGCCGTACTTCGGGGCGCGACGAACCGTCAGCGTCTGTCGCTCATCACGCGGGGAGGACGGTTGTTGGGGGACGGGCTGCTCGGCCATGCCCCCATTGTCCCACCGCTCGTGGATTGGCGGGGCGGGAATGCGCGGGCGTCGAGATACCGGATGCCACCTCCCCGGCCGTGTGGCTCGCTACGGCGGCCGCGGCGGTCCACGACGGCGACCCCCTGCGGCGCCGACGCGGGGAGCATGCGAATCGCGGGCCCCGCGGGAAGGGGCGAAGATGCATCCGTGCGACGAGGACACCGCCTGTTCGCGGCAGCCGCCGGCGTCTCCGGCGAACGCACGCGAAGATCCCACGGGCCGAACGCCTCGACCGCGCCTACGGCCGCAGCGGCAGCAGCGCGCTGAGGTCGGCGCGGACGCCCGAGGCGACGATGCGGCCGTCGGTCACGGCATCCGCCCAGTGCTCCTCGCCCGTGGCGACGGCGATCCAGGTCGCGGCGTCGGTCTCGACCACGTTCGGGGGCGTTCCGCGGGTGTGGCGCGGCCCCTCGATCACCTGCACGGCGCCGAAGGGCGGCACGCGCATCTCGACCGAATTGCCGGGGGCCTTCTCGACGAGCAGCTGCAGGAGGTACCGCACGGCCGTGGCGGTCGCGGGGCGCGGAGCGTCTCCGGCGCGGACGGCGGCGAGAGCTGCGCGGCCGTCGCCGGTCTCGATACGGCGAGGAGGCATGGCATCCACGGTACCTGCGACGTGGGGACGCGGTCCGGGGGCCGCGTCGACCGGCTCGCGCACCCTCAGCGATTCGCGCAACCTCAGCGACACCCCGCCGCCGAGGGCTGAGATCCTGCAGATGCCTGAGGTTGTGAACACTCCCGCCCCGCGGCGCGAAAGGGGCGGACCCGCGCTCGGTAGGCTGACCGCGTGAGAATCCTGGTCCTCGGTTCGGGCGCGCGCGAGCACGCCATCATCCTCGCCCTGCGCTCCGAAGAGGAATCGCACGCGATCTTCGCGGCCCCCGGCAACGCGGGCATCGCTCGCGAAGCGCACCTGGTCGACCTCGACCCGATGGATCCCGCCGCGGTCCTGACCTTCGCCAAGAGCGAGGCGATCGACCTGGTCGTCGTCGGCCCCGAGGCGCCCCTGGTCGCCGGAGTCGCCGACCCGCTGCGCGCGCACGGCATCCCGGTGTTCGGCCCGGGCAAGGCCGCCGCCCAGCTCGAGGGCTCGAAGACCTACGCCAAGCGGATCATGGATGCCGCGGGCGTCCCCACCGGCGGATCGGTGCGCGCGCACGACGTCGCCACCGTCGAAGGCGCCCTCGACCAGTTCGGCGCCCCGTACGTCGTGAAGGCCGACGGCCTGGCCGCGGGCAAGGGCGTCATCGTGACCTCCGACCGCGCAGCCGCCCTCGCCCACGCCGAGAGCTACCTGCCGAGCGGTGCCGTGCTGATCGAGGAGTTCCTCTCGGGCCCCGAGGTGTCGCTGTTCTTCCTCAGCGACGGCGACCACGTCGCTCCCCTCAGCCCCGCTCAGGACTTCAAGCGCCTGCGCGACGGCGACGAGGGACCCAACACCGGCGGCATGGGCGCGTACTCCCCCCTGCCGTGGCTGACGGAGCGCTTCGGCGGCGAGGACGAGTTCGTCGCGCAGGTCACGCGCGACATCGCCGAGCCCGTCATCCGGCAGATGGATGCCGAGGGCACCCCGTTCATCGGGCTGCTCTACGCCGGGCTCATCCTCACCGAGCAGGGCGTGAAGGTCATCGAGTTCAACGCCCGCTTCGGCGACCCCGAGACGCAGGTCGTCCTGCCGCGACTCATCGATCCCCTGTCCCGCCTTCTGCTGGCGGCGGCTTCGGGCACGCTCGAGGATCAGCCGCGTCCCGCTTTCGCCGAGGCGACCGCGGTCACCGTCGTGCTCGCGAGCGAGGGCTACCCCGAGGCCCCCCTCACCGGTCGTGTGCTGACCGGGATCGACGAGGCCGAGGAGGTCGACGGCGTCCACGTCGCCCACGCCGCGACGGCACTGCGCGACGGCGACCTCGTCGCGACGGGTGGGCGTGTGCTCAGCGTCGTCGCCACCGGCTCGACGTTCGGCGAGGCACGCGAGGCGGCCTACGCCGGACTCGAGCGCATCGGCCTCGAGGGCGGGCAGTACCGCACGGACATCGCGGCGCGGGTGGCTCAGGCCTGAGCAAGCACCCCAGGAGCCGTAGCCTCGAACGGTGATCGCACTCGAGACCGGTAGCGGACGTCCCCTGATCGCTCTTCACGGATTCGGTGTCGATCACCGCATCATGTTGCCGCTCGAGCAGATGACGGACGGCATGCCCTGGCGGCGGATCTACATCGACCTGCCGTGGACGGAGGCGGCGGCGGGCGCCACGGCCTCCAGCACGCGTGAAGTTGCCACAGCCCTCCTCGGAGAGATCGATGGACATCTCGGCGACGAGCCTTTCGCCGTCATCGGCAACTCCTTCGGTGGCATGCTCGCGCGTCACGTCGCGCACGAACGCCGACAGCGCGTGCTCGGCGTCGCCACGCTGGCCGGGGTGGTCGAGGCGAAGCACACCGCACGCACGGTGCCCGAGCGAACCGTCCTGTGGGCTGATCCCCACGTCCTCCGCCGCGCGGGCGCCGATCGCGACGCCTTCACCGAGGTCAGCGTGATCCAGGATGCCGCCTCGCTCGACGCCTTCCGGCGATACGTCCTGCCCGGCCTGCGCGGGGCCGACGCGACCGTGATGGACCGCATCGCCGGCGACTACTCGTTGGATGCGCTGCCCGAGAACGCCCACCCAGAACCCTTCACCGCGCCCGCGCTGCACCTGTTCGGGCGTCAGGACGACGTCGTGGGCTTTGAGGACGGCCTCGCGCTCCGCGACCACTACCCGCGAGGAAGCTTCGTCGTCGTCGACGGCGCGGGGCACAACGTCCACCTCGAGCGCCCCGGTCTCACGGGGGCCGCCGTGCGCGATTGGCTCGATCGGATGGATCTCGAAGCCATGCCGAAACCCGCCGCATGAGCGCACCTCCCGCGTACGACGCCCGGGCCGACGAGTACATCGCGGCTCTGGGATCGATGGATGCCGTGCACCCGGTCGACCGCAGCATCGTCGACGCCTGGGCCGCCTCGGTCACCGGTCCGCTGCTCGACGCCGGATGCGGACCGGGGCACTGGACGGGGCACCTGGCCCGGCAGGGCCTCGACGTGCGGGGTGTCGACCTCTC
>JAKOMY010000077.1 GCA_022702225.1 Microbacteriaceae bacterium
TCGTCGCCCGGCGCCTCGGCGCGCTGCGCCCGTAGACACTCACCGCCTGCTCCACCCGAACTGCTCCACCAGAACCGGAAGGACCACCCATGAGACACAGCACCCGTCGCGCTCTCGGCGCGATCGCGGGAGTCGCCGTCGCGGCCCTCGCTCTCTCCGCCTGCTCGGGCGGAGGATCGACGCCATCGTCGTCCGACGCCGACTTCACGCCCCTCACCTCGGTGAAATTGCAGCTGCAGTGGCTCCCGCAGGCGCAGTTCGCCGGCTACTACGTCGCCCTCGACAAGGGCTACTTCCAGGAGGAGGGCTTCGACGACGTCGAGGTGCTTCCCTCGGGCGGCGACATCGTGCCGCAGGACGCCCTCGTCGCCGGCGACGTCGACTTCGCCGTCGCGTGGGTGCCGAAGGTGCTCGGAACGCTCGAGAACCAGGGCGTCGAGCTCACCGACATCGCACAGGTGTTCCAGAAGTCGGGCACGACCCAGGTGTCGTGGAAGGACTCCAACATCACCAGCGTCGACGACTTCGAGGGCAAGCGCATCGGCTCGTGGGGCTTCGGCAACGAGTGGGAGATCTTCGCCGCGATGGCCGACAAGGGCCTCGACGCCTCGACGGTGAAGATCACCACGCAGGACTTCTCGATGAACGCCCTGCTCGATAAGGACGTGGATGCCGCGCAGGCGATGACCTACAACGAGCTCGCGCAGCTGCTCGAGACGGTCAACCCCGCCACCGGCAAGCTCTACACGATGGACGACATCAACGTGATCTCGTACGAGGACACCGCCGGCGCCATGCTGCAGGACGCGATCTGGGCCGACACGAAGCGCCTGGCCGACGACCCCGCGTACGCGGACGCGGCCAAGCGCTTCCTCAAGGCGGTCGTGAAGGGGTGGGTGTTCGCGCGCGACAACCCCGCCGAGGCCGCAGACATCACGTACAAGGCCGCGACCGCTCCGGGCGTCAACGCCTTCCCGGTGGGGCCGACCCATCAGCTCTGGCAGATGAACGAGGTCAACAAGCTCATCTGGACCGGTGGGGAGTTCGGCATGATCGACTCCGCGGCGTGGGACAAGACGGTGCAGGGCGCGCTCAAGGCCGTCAACCAGGACGGGCTGAACCTCATCACCACCGAGCCGGCCGAGTCCGCACACTCGAACGAGTACATCGAGGCGGCGCTGAGCGAGCTGAAGGACGAGGGGGTCGCCGTCGGCGGCAGCTACACCCCGATCGAGGTGACGCTCACCGAGGGCGGCAAGTAATCGTCCACCGGGTGGGGCGGTCGATTCTCCGGCCGCTCCACCCCTCGACTGCCCTCACCGCGAGTCCGCGTGGTTGACTACCGTGATGACGCCGCAGCCCCCCACCCGGCACGCTCGACGTGATCCCTCCTCGACCTGGCGCCGCGGAGCGAAGCTCGTCGCGATCGCCGTCACCGTCGTGCTCGTCGCGGCGGTCGCTGTGGGCGGCTTCTACGCCTTCTCGCTGTCGCAGCGGCTGCAAGAAGCCGCCGTACCCCTGAAGGACGCACCGGCCGAGCCGCCCGCGCTGAGCGCGTACAACGAGCCGTTCTCGGTGCTGGTCGTCGGCACGGACGAGTGCGACGACCAGGTCAAGGCCGCGTTCGGCGCCCGCTGCTCGGACCCCGGCAACGAGGGCACGCGCAACGACGTCAACATGCTCGTGCACGTGTCGGCCAATCCCCGTCGCGTCACGGTCGTGTCCTTCCCGCGCGACCTGCAGATCGGCATCCCGGAGTGCACGAACCCCGACGGGACGGTCTCGAACGCCTCGTACAAGGCGCCGATCAACTCCGCGTACGAGGCGGGCGGGCTCACGTGCGTGGCCGACACCGTGTCCGAGCTGAGCGGGCAGAGCATCCCGTTCGCGGCGAAGGTGAGCTTCGGCAACGTCGTGAACATCACGGACGCCATCGGCGGCGTGGAGGTCTGCATCGGTGGCGACGGCATCGACGATCCCGACGCGGGCATCGACTGGGAGCCCGGCCCGCGGGTGGTCAAGGGCTACGACGCCCTGGCCTTCCTGCGCACACGCAAGGGCATCGGCGACGGCAGCGACCTCGCCCGCATCGGCAACCAGCAGCAGTACCTGTCTCGCCTCATCAACAAGCTCCGCAGCGACGAGGTGCTCTCCAACCCGGGCACGCTCATCGGCCTGGCCAACACCGCGGTGAACAACATCGAGCCGAGCGAGAGCCTCGCCGACCCGATCCGCATCGCGCAACTCGCGTACACGCTGAAGGACGTCCCGTTCTCGGACATCACCTTCGTGCAGTTCCCCGTGGTCGACGACCCCGCCGACAACAACCACGTCATCCCCGACCAGGCATCGGCGGCGACGCTGTGGGAGGCGCTGGAGACCAACGCTCCCCTGCAGCTGACCGGCCAGGAAGGCGCGAACGGCGGCGTCATCGCCGACCCCTCCGCTCCCACCGCCGCGCCGAGCGAGCCCGCCCCCGAGGCGAGCACCCCCGCCCCGGATGCCACGGACGCCAGCGCCGCGCCGGGCGTGGTGGAACTGCCGAGCAACGTCAGCGGCACCAAGGCGAACCAGGCGACGTGCTCGGCCGGCAACGGCTGATCGAGGCCATCGGGTCGCGGTCAAGACCCGGGAACCGTCCAGAGTCGTCGGGGAGCATTGCGGGGTGAAAACCGCCACGCGCTCGACCGCCCTCTTGCTGCTCGCGGCCCTGGCCCTCACCTCATGTGCCCCGGCCGCGGCCCCCGCGCCGTCGGCATCCCCCTCCCCCACCGCGACTCCCACGCCCACGCCGACCGCCACTCCCGACCCCCTCGCGGGAATGAGCCTCGCCGACAAGGTCGGTCAGATGTTCATGGTCGGCACCTCGGTCGAGGGCGCCAACCCCACGACCCTCGCGGCCGTGCGCGACGACCACGTCGGCGGGATCTTCCTGCACGGACGGTCAGATGCCGGCACCCAGGCCACCGCGGGACTCATCGGGCAGTTCACCTCCACCGTCGGCGCGGGCACCCCGAAGCTGTGGGTCGCCACCGACCAGGAGGGCGGCACCGTCCAGGTGCTGAAGGGCCCGGGTTTCGACCGCATCCCCTCGGCCATCGAGCAGGCCACCCAGACCGACGCGGCGCTGCGCTCGTCGGCCGCGACCTGGGCCGTGCAGCTCGCACAGGCCGGGGTGAACATGAACCTCGCGCCCGTCGCCGACATCGTTACGAGCCCGGAGTTCGCGGCATCCAATCCTCCGATCGGCGCGCTCGCGCGCGAGTACGGCTACGACCAGACGGCGGTCGCGACGAAGGTCGGGGCGTTCGCCGCCGGGATGCGCGACGGCGGTGTGATGCCGACGCTCAAGCATTTCCCGGGCCTCGGCCACGTCGACGAGAACACCGACACGCGCACGGGCGTGACCGACGACACGGTCACCGCGGACGGCGCCGATGTGGGCGTGTACGAGAGTGTGCTGCCGCAGGGCGACGCCATCGTCATGATGTCGACCGCCATCTACGCCCAGATCGACCCGAACGCACCCGCCGCGTTCTCAGCCGCGGTGGTGAACGTGCTGCGCGACCGCGTCGGTTTCGACGGGGTGATCACGGTCGACGACCTCTCGGCCGCCCGGCAGGTGCAGCCCTGGTCTCCGGCCGA